>NZ_BAAAMU010000038.1:0-86029 GCF_039529435.1 Nonomuraea maheshkhaliensis | reverse complement strand
CGGCGCCGCCGCGCGGCCCTCTCGCCGCCGCCGCGCCGCACGTCCTCCCCGCGTCCCACGGCCGCGAGCACGTCCGGGTACTCCGCGGCGATCTCCGTGAACGGCCGCCCGGCCCACGAGCCGATGTCCGCCTCGCGCAGCCGGGCGTCCAGCCTGGCCTCGATGCCGAAGTGACGCACGTACGCCTGCGCCGTGTCCATGGCCCTGGGCAGATCGCTGGAGACGACCAGGTCGGGCGTACCGAAGCGGGCCAGCAGCGCCGCCGCGGCCACCTCGGCCTGTTCGCGGCCGGCGGCGGTGAGCCCCGAGTCGGACTGCCCCTGGTAACGCTCCTCGACGTTCCACACCGACTCGCCGTGCCGCACGAGGACGAGACGCACCCGGCCGCTCATCGCGCACCCGCCGAGGCGACCGGCAGCTCGGGGAAGTGACAGGCGGCGGGATGATCGCCCAGCCGATCGACCAGCGCCGGCTCCTCCGTGGCGCACCGTTCCTGCGCCTTCCAGCACCGGGTACGGAACCGGCACCCGGACGGCGGCGACACAGGCGATGGAATGTCACCCTTGAGGAGGATCTGCCGCCGCGGCGGCGCGGCCCAGGGCCGTGGCACCGGCACCGCCGACAACAACGCCTGCGTGTACGGATGCACAGGGGCGGCGAAGATCTGCGCCGTCGTCCCCCTCTCGACGACCTTGCCGAGGTACATCACCGCGACCTCGTCACTGATGTGCCGCACCACGGACAGGTCGTGGGCGATGAACAGGAAGCCGAGCCCCAGCTCCCGCTGCAGATCGACGAGCAGGTTCAGCACCTGCGCCTGCACCGAGACGTCCAGCGCCGACACCGCCTCGTCGCAGATCACCAGCCGGGGCCGCAGCGCCAGGGCCCGGGCGACGCCGACCCGCTGGCGCTGCCCGCCGGAGAACTGGTGCGGGTACCGGTCGGCGTGGTCCGGGTTCAGCCCGACCCGGTCCAGCAGGTCCTTCACCTCGGCGGCCCACCGGTCGCGGGGCACCACCCCGGGGTTGATCAGCCACGCCTCGCTGATGATCTGTTCGACGGTGAGCCGGGGGTTGAGCGACGCGTACGGGTCCTGGAAGATCATCTGGATCTGCCTGCGCGCCTGCCGCAGCTCGGCAGGGGGCAGCGTGAGCAGGTCCTGCCCGTCGAAGAGCACCTGGCCTGACTCCGGCGGCTCCAGGCCGATGACGGTCCGCGCCAGCGTGGTCTTGCCCGAGCCGGACTCACCGACCAGGCCCAGCGTGCGGCCCGCGGGCAGGTCGAACGAGACGCCCGAGACGGCCTGCACGGCTCCCGTCCTACGCCGCAGCACGCTGGAGCGGATCGGGAAGCTGGTGTGCAGATCTCGTACGGACAGGAGCGGGTCAGCCGGGGACGACATCGGCGGCGACCTCCTTCGCGTGGTGGCAGGCGGCACGGTGCGACGCGGGACGGCCGGGCACCTGGACCAGCTCCGGCCGCTCGGCGTCACAGACGTCGGTGGCGAAGTCGCACCGGGGCCGGAACGGGCAGCTCGCGGACAGCCGGGTGAGGTCCGGCGGCGAGCCCTTGATGGGCGTCAGCCGTTCGCGCGGCCCGTCCAGCGCCGGGATCGAGGCCATCAGCCCGCGCGTGTACGGATGCCCGGTCGTCTCGTAGACCTCGCGCAGCCCGCCGGTCTCCACCACGCGGCCCGCGTACATGAGCATGACCCGGTCGGCGACGCCGGCCACCACGCCCAGGTCGTGGCTGATGAGGATCATCGCCATGCGGTGCTCTGCCTTGAGCTCGGCGAGCAACGCCATGACCTGCGCCTGGACCGTGACGTCCAGCGCGGTCGTGGGCTCGTCGGCGATGAGCACGCGCGGTTGCAGGGCGATGGCCATCGCGATCATGACGCGCTGCCGCATGCCGCCGGAGAACTGGTGCGGATAGTCGTCCACCCTGCGCTCCGCCGCCGGGATGCCGACCCGGTCCATCAGCTCGATCGCCCGGCGCCGCGCCTCGGCGCGGGAGGCGCCGCGCCGGCGCCGGAACAGCTCGCCGATCTGCGCGCCGACCCGGAACACCGGGTTGAGCGAGCTGAGCGGGTCCTGGAAGACCATCGCCAGGTCGGTCCCGTTGAGCCGGCGGCGGTCGGCGCGCGGGCGGGTCAGCAGGTCGGTGCCTGCGTAGACGATCCGGCCGCCGGTCACCTCGCCCGCCGGGCGCGGGACCAGCCCCATCAGGGCCTGGGCGGTGACGCTCTTGCCGCTGCCGGTCTCGCCCAGGATGGCCAGGGTCTCCCCTTCGGCCAGGTCGAAGCTCACCCGGTCGACGGCGGTGACGGTGCCCGCCCGGGTGCGGAAGCGTACCGTCAGGTCCTGCACCGACAGCAGTGGGTCGTCCATCACATGCTCCTCAGCCGCGGGTCGAAGCGGTCGCGCAGCGCGTCGCCCAGCACGCCGAAACTGATCACCAGGACGGCCAGGCCGATGCCGGGGATCGTGGAGATCCACCACGCGTTGGACAGGTAGTCGCGGCCGTTGGCGATGGTCAGCCCCCAGCTCGGCGTGCTGGCCGGGGTGCCGAGGCCGAGGAAGCTCAGCGACGCCTCGGCCAGGATCACGTGGCCCAGCTCCACCGTCGCGACCACGAGGATCGGCGCCATCACCGACGGCAGGATGCTCCGCGTCACGAGGTGCCAGGTCCGCGCGCCGAGGGTGCGGGTGGCGTCGACGAAGTCGCGGCTCTTGAGCCCGAGCACCTGGCTGCGGGTGACCCGGGCGAACGTCACCCAGTTGGAGATGGACAGGACGATGACGACGTTCACCACGCTGGGTCCGAGGATCGAGGCGATGAAGATGGCCAGCAGGATCGACGGGAAGGTGAGCTGGATGTCGGCCAGCCGCATCAGCACCATGTCGAGCCGGCCGCCGAAGTATCCGGCGGCGACGCCGGCCGCGACGCCGATGACGCCGGCCAGGACCAGGGTCGCCAAGCCGACGGTGATCGACACGCGCGCGCCCTGCAACATCTGGGCGAACACGTCCTGCCCGACCTGGTCGGTGCCGAAGATCGCGGTGTGCCCGTCCGGCATGACGAAGCCGGGCGGTTTCAGCCGGGAGCCGAGGTCGGTGGCGACGGCGTTGAACTCCAGCACCATCGGGCCGACCACCGCGGCGACGACGTAGCAGGCGACCACCGCCAAGGAGACGATGATGCGCAGCCGTCCGATCCTGACCCGGCTTCGGCCCGTCGCCGGGCGGGCGTCGCCGGCCGGGGTCTCGCCGGGGAGCGGGGCGTTCTGGGGCAGAACCTGCCCGGTCGACCTGTCCATGGTCACCGTCCCAGCCGAATGCGCGGATCGAGGTAGCCGTACAGGACGTCCACGACCAGGTTGATCAGGACGAAGCCGCCGGCGATCAGCAGGATCGCGGCCTGCACCACGTTGTAGTCACGGGCCGAGATGGAGTCGATGAGCAGCCGTCCGACGCCGGGCCAGGAGAAGACCGTCTCCACGATGACCGCGCCGCCGAGCAGCTTGCCGAATTCGAGCCCGGCCACCGTGACGATCGGGATCAGCGCGTTGCGGATCGCGTGCTGGGAGATGACTAGCCGCTCCGGCAGGCCCTTGGCCCGCGCGGTCTGGATGTAGTTCTCGTGCACGACGTCGAGCAGGCCGCTGCGGGTCAGCCGGATCAGCACCGCGACCAGCGGCAGCGCGAGCGTGACGCCCGGCAGGATCAGCCGGTCGAGGCCGCCGTACCCGCCGCTGGCCAGCACGTGCAGCTGTCTGGCGAAGACCAGGATGAACATGATCCCGATCCAGAACGACGGCATGGACTGGGAGAGCAGCGCGAACACCGACACCACCCGGTCGGCCAGACGGTTCACCCGCAGCGCGCCGACCACACCGAGCGCGACCCCGAGCACCAGGCCGATCAGCATCGCCACGACGGCCAGCTGCAGGGTGAGCGGGAACTTCTCCGTCACCAGGCCCATGGCGTCGCTGTGGTAGCGGTAGGAGTCGCCGAAGTCGAAGCGGGCCACGTCGCCGAGATAGATCCCGTACTGCACCGCCAAGGGCCGGTTCAGCCCCATCTGCTCGCGTAACTGGGCGATCTCGGCCTGGGTGGCGTCGGAGCCGAGGATGAGCTGGGCCGGATCGCCGGGAACCAGCCGGAGCACCAGGAACACAATGGTCACGGCGCCCCACAGCACGAAGACGGCGAACAGCGCGCGCCGGATGAAGTACGCGGTCATGGCCGGTCCGATCGCGGTCGGTCGGCGTCCCGTTTCAGCATCGCCAGGCAACTCCTGGGTGAGCCATGACGCGGCAGGCGTCTGGCGGTGACGGCTTGAGGGTGGCGGATGGCCCGGCCCGCGGAGCCGGCCGGACTTCTGGAGGGTGGTCCACAGAGGCGGCGAGCCGTCGGCCGCAGGGGAGCGGCAGGATGACCGGCTCGCAAACATTAACGTTAATGCGATTGGTGGCTGATGCTAGGACCGAGGACTCTGATCGTCAAGGGTCCGGCCCGCCTCATCTGCCTGCCGGCGGGCTGGAGGATCTCACTTTTATGCCTTTGAACTGGGTAAATATGACTCACCATGTAGTCTGGTGAGACGTGAGGAGTGACGGCGGCGGTTGCCGGGAAGGTTGACGTCCGTCCAACATGAACGTTAATGTCCGAGCCAACCGTGTGATCCGCTCCGGTCGATCGGCCGGGCGTGGACCTTCGCCATTCCGAATGGCCTCAACATCTCCCAGGAGCCTCCGGCATGACCATGACGGAGCGGCCAGACCTGGCCGCAGAACTTCGCGCCGCGATTTTGTCGGCGGACCCGAGGCTGTCGAAGTTCTCCCCGCTTCGGCGCATTCTGACCTACGACGACTTCAACTCCGGCGCCCATGGCTGGACCGAGCTGCTGGGCAACTACAACGGCAACGGCGACCTGTCCACGGTCGACGACCACATGCGCGACTTCCGGCCGCCGCAGCTGTCCAACTGCTCGTTCTTCGACATCGGCAGCCACGGCGCGATGACCGGCTCGTACGCGCTCAAACTGGCCACCCGGCCCTACGAGGGCCACACCGCCACCGCCATCAGGCGGCTCACCATGAGCGGGCGCGGCCTGCTGCAGATCGAGGCGTACTTCACCTTCAAGGCCGAGGCGACCATCGACGGCAGCGCGGGCGACCAGTTCGGCGACGTCACGTGGGACGGCAACCTGCACCCGTCGGAGGCGCAGTTCGGCTGCTTCACCGTGGCGACCGACCTGTGCGGCGACGGCGGCCTGCGCTATCACACGGTGGCCCGCTACCTGAACACCACGCTGGACAACACGCTGTCGCGGCAGTGGGTCTACCCGACCGTGCCGGAGCCGACGCCGCGCGAGCACCTTGAGGGCAAGGTCAAACTGGCCTACGGGGCCGACTTCACCGCGCCCAACCCGGAGGACTGGCAGCCGTTCGGCGAGCCGCAGGAGCTCTGCTACAACGAGGTGCCGACGAAGGTCAACTGGCACTACCTGCGCTGGGTCATCGACACCGGCGCCCGGCGCAACGTCGAATTGCAGGTCAACGACCGGGTGATGGACATGTCCGCGATTCCGGTGCCGCCGTACAAGGAGCGCTACGACTCGCTGGAGAACCTGCTGAACTTCTACTTCTCAGTACGCACCCATTCGTCGGTGCGCAATTTCCTGTTCCTCGATTCGGTACTCATTTCCACGGAGTGGTGACGTTCATGCGGCAGGTGCAGACGGCGGTTCTCGAACGGGACACGACGTTCGACTCCGATTTCGCGACGGAACCGTACGAGGCGGCGTGGGCCGGTGAGGCGCGGTGGTTCGTGCACACCCTTTCCGCGTCCGGCGACGACGTGGCGGTGCGGCTGGTCACCCAGATCTCGCCGGACGGATTGACCTGGTGCGACCTCGACGGCCACGAGCACGTCGTCACCGGTCCCGGCCTGGTGACCTGGCCGGTCGAGCAGTTCGGCCAATGGCTGCGGCTGCGCGGCACGGTGACGGGCGGAAATCCGTCGGCGAAGCTGCGCATCTATCTCACCGCCAAGAGCTGAGCGCGACCGGGAAAAGGCGCGGGAGCGAGCGGGAGCAGGGCATGCGCAGGGCCGGGGGCCGGCGTCACACGCTGCGGGACATCGCCGCGGCGTTGAATCTGTCGGTCAACACCGTGTCGCGTGCCCTCTCGGGAAAGGACGGCATCGGGGAGAAGACCAGGGCGCTGGTACGGGCGGAGGCGGAGCGGGTCGGCTACGTGCCGAACTCCATGGCCAGGTCGCTCGTGACGGGCTCGGCGATGACCTTCGGCCTGGTCATCACCAATCCGTCGAACCCGTTCTACGCGCAGCTGATCTCCAGCATCGAATTACGCGCCAGGGCGCACGACTATTCGCTGCTGCTGACGGTGACCGACGAATCGGAGGAGAACGAGGCACGGGCCGCGGAGTCTCTGCTGCGGTCGTCGGTGAGCGGGGCGATCGTCGTACCGGTGCAGGCGAGCGCCGATCCGTGGCGGCGGCTCGGCGCGGTCGGCGTGCCCACCGTGCTGCTCAACCGCGACCTGCCCGACCTGGGCTACCGCTTCGTCGGCACCGACAACGAGCTCGGCGGCTACCGCGCCACCGCGCACGCGATCTCCCGCGGCGCCCGCTCGATCGTGGTGCTGGAGGAGGACCTGCCGATCACCACCATCGCCGACCGGATCGCCGGTTACCGCCGCGCCATGACCGAGGCCGGTCTCGCCATGCCGCGCGGCAGCGTCATGCGGGTGCCCACTCGCCGCCACGACCAGGCCGCCCTGCCGTGGCAGCCGCAGCAGGCGTACCAGGTGGCCCGCCGCATGCTGCGCCGGGCCAGGCTGCCGGACGCGGTCGTGGTCGGCAACGACTACTTCGCCCTCGGCCTGTATCGAGCGCTGGCGGAGCACGGGCTCAAGGTGCCGGACGACCTGATGGTGATCGGCTTCGGCGACCACCCGTTCTCCGCGTTCCTGTCGCCGTCGCTGACCACGGTCCGGCTGCCCGCGGAGGAGGTCGGCGAGATCGCGGCCGACCTGCTGCTCGAGGAGATCGCGGGCGGGCGGAGCGCCCGTCCGCTGAAGCAGCTGATCGCTCCCACACTGGTGGAACGCGACTCGACCGCCGGAGCGCCGCGGGCAGGCCGATGCGAGGCTAGTCCAGCGTGAACGCGAGCAGCGCCTTCGCCACCTCGTCCGGGTGGGTGAGGATCGTCTCGTGGGTGCCGGGCAGGAGCACCGGCTGCACGCCGACGCGGGCGGCGAGCTCGGCGCCGGGCGCGGCCAGCGCCTGGTCCTTCTCGGCGAGGAGGTACGCGATCGGCAGGCCCGTGAAGTCCACGGTGTCCAGCGCGTCGAGCATGTAGTTCCCGGGCTGCGGGACCAGGAGGTCGTACACGAGCCGCTGCACGTTCTCCGGCTCGTCCGGCATGAGGGACCGGCGGAACGACTCGAAGTCCACGGAGACGGTGTGGTTCGGTGACGCTTCGATCGTCGCGCGGAGGAAGGCGCCCACCTCCGGGCCCATCGCGTCGGCCATCGACTCACCGGCGCGCGGGACGAACGCGCTGACGAAGACGATGCCGCGCAGGCGGTCGCGCAGCCGCGGCACGGCGCCGGCGATCGGGATGCCGCCCCAGCTGTGGCCGACCAGCACGACGTCGGTGAGGTCGCGGCGCTCGACCTCCTCGACCAGGTACGTCACCGCGTCGGCCAGCCGCGGCTCGCCCGCGCCGTCACCCGCCGAGAGGCCGGGCATGGTCAGCGCGATGCCCTGGTGGCCGGCATCGGCCACCCGCTGGGCCACCGGATGCCACGACCACCCACCGTGCCAGGCCCCCGGAACGAAAACGTAGTTCACCTGCGACTCCAAGCCCGTATCCGCTGAATAGAGAGATGCTCTGTTCGTCAGAGTCTAACTCTGATCAATAGAGCGAGTAGCATGCCTCCCGTGCCGACCAGGTCATCGAAGAGCGCGGGAGAGAGCAGGCGGGCCGAGTACGCCGCGGCGACCCGCCGGGCGATCCACGACGCCGCGCGCGAGTTGTTCGGCGCGAAGGGCTACTTCGCGACCACCGTGGACGACATCGCCGCCGCCGCCCGGGTCGCGCCGGCCACGGTGTACGCGGTGGGCGGCGGCAAGCAGGGCCTGCTCCAGGCGATCATCGAGGCCAGGACGACCGCGCCGGACGTCGCGGAGATCCACGCCCACATCGCCGCCGCGACGGACGCGGACGAGCTGCTGCGCTTCATCGTCAACGCCACCCGGGTCCGCTTCGAACGCTCCCGCGACCTGATGCGGTTGGTCGCCGACACCGCCCCGCACGACGCCGGCGCCGCCCAGGCGTTGCGGACCGCGCAGGCCAGCCTCCGCGACGGCCTCACCCGCACCGCCCGGCGCCTGGCCGAACTGGACGCCCTGCGACCGGGCACCGACGCGGAAGCAGCCGCGGAGACGCTCTGGTTCTACCTGAACAACAACGCCTACTTCGCCCTGACCGACGACAACGGCTGGTCGCTGGAGAAGGCCGAGCGATGGCTGCGCGACTCGCTCCACCACGCCCTGCTGAGCGGCTCGGACACCTAGCCCCCCGCTGCCGCGACGAGCCGACGACTCGTCGCGCCGCGGCCACGGTCAGGCACGCTGCCGGGCGATCC
This sequence comes from Nonomuraea maheshkhaliensis, assembly GCF_039529435.1. Lineage (NCBI taxonomy): Bacteria > Bacillati > Actinomycetota > Actinomycetes > Streptosporangiales > Streptosporangiaceae > Nonomuraea > Nonomuraea maheshkhaliensis. The sequence continues at coordinate 77,349 of NZ_BAAAMU010000038.1, read as the reverse complement.
GCCGTCCGCGCACGAAAAGGAGCAGACCGAGCGGCGTGAACACCACCCCCAGGCCGCCGGTGATCAGCGGGCCGAGGAAGGCCGACCAGAACGAGGAGATCCGGGCGTCGCGCGGATCAGCCGGGTCGTAGGCGACGGGGACGGCTTCGCCTTCCGCGTAAGCCGGCGGGTTGCTGCCCGTGGAGCTCTCGAACGAGTACTGCCTGCCCTCGACGGTGAACGTGACGGTCGGGTACCACGTGGTGCTGCGGCGATGACGACCGTCGGAATCCCGGGTCGTGCTGGTGCGTGCGGTCAGCTCGACCACGGTCCCGTCGGTTCGCTGCGCCGAGGCCAGGAAACTCGCCGTGGAGGCGGCCAGCGCGATGGTGACGCACAGCAGAACCAGGCCGATCAGAGCGAACAATCCGCCGACGCGTGTGATGAGCCGTTCGTTAGGCATGGGGCGAGTCTGTCCTACAGGATGCGTGCCGGACGCGGCGGGCACGCACGCGCGGTCATAGGCTGAAGCCGGTCCGCAGGCGGGCGACCGTGTCCTCCAGCACGGCGGGCAGATCGAGCGCGGCGCCGCTGCCGGCGGCGAGCCACGCCATCGTCATGGCGCCGCAGAGCATCCTGGTGAGGCTGAGAATCTCCGGGTCGCCGGCGTCGCGTCCGGCCCGTTCGGCGAAGAGCTCGGCCATCCCGCTCATGCTGGAGGCCAGGCTGCCCATGTTCGCCGCCCACACCTCGGGGATGGTCACCACCAGCCGGGCCCGGTCCTGGATCTCCACGTGTTCAGGCCGAGAGGCGCCGGCCTCGTCGAACGCGGTGCGTACGGCGTTGTGCAGCGCGGCGAGCACCCCCAGCTCAGGCGGCTGCGCGCGGAAAGCCTCGATGAACGGCCTGATCATCAGCAGATCGTCGTCGAGCACCACCAGATCGTGTTTGGTGGGGAAATAGCGGAAGACCGTGCTCGGCGCGAGATCCGCGGCCGCCGCGACCTGCTCCACCGTGGTCGCGTGATAGCCCTGCTCGCCGAACAGACGCAGTGCGTGCCGCTGAATGGCCTGCTTGGTCCGAGCCCGCTTGCGCTCCCAGGGCCCTTCGGGCGACCCGCCTCCGGGCAGTTCACTCGTCACCACGTCGCGTTTCACTCCTCAACGCACGGCCACAGCTGCAGCGGTCATCGTACGCCCCGCGTACCCGGCACCCCGCTGCCAAGATATTGGTGTAACCTCCCACTTTGGGAGTTGACTCCCAAACTAAAACCATACCCTCAAGACAGGGCGGGAGCCTGAGATGACGACCACGATCGAGGCCGACTACCTCGTGATCGGCGCGGGCGCGACGGCCATGGCCTTCGTGGACACGCTGCTGACCGAATCCGACGCGACCGTGGTGATGGTCGACCGCTACCACCAGCCGGGCGGCCACTGGACCGTCGCCTACCCCTACGTCCGGCTGCACCAGCCGTCGGCCATGTACGGCGTGAACTCTCGTCCCCTCGGCGACGACACGATCGATCAGACCGGCTTGAACGCCGGGCTGTACGAACTGGCCGGCGCCGACGAGATCTGCAGCTATTTCGACCAGGTCATGCGGCAGACGTTCCTGCCGTCAGGCCGGGTGTCGTACTTCCCCATGGCCGAGTACGAAGGCGCCGGCCGGTTCCACCTGACGACCTCCGGCGACGCGTACGAGGTGACCGTACGCAGGAAGATCGTGGACACCACCTACCAGGGCGTCACCGTCCCGGCCATGCGACCGCCCGAGTTCCCGATCGCGGCCGGCATCCGGGTGGTGCCGCCGAACGAACTGCCCGCCGTCCGCGAACCCCACGAGCGGTACGTCGTCGTCGGCGCGGGCAAGACCGGGATCGACGCCTGCCTCTGGCTGCTGGAACAGGGTCTCGCCCCCGAACGCCTGACCTGGATCATGCCCCGCGCGCCCTGGCTCATCGACCGGGCCACCGTGCAGCCGATCCCCCTCCGCCGTGCCGAGGACATCGGGCGGGACTACATGGCCAAACACGAGGCCATCATGGGCGCCGAGTCCCTGCCCGACCTCTTCGAGCGGCTCGACGCCGCCGGCACCCTGCTGCGCATCTCCCCGGACGACCGGCCGACGGCGTTCCGTTGCGCCACCGTCTCGCGGGCCGAGCTGGAGCAGCTACGCCGGATCAGGAACGTCGTCCGCCTCGGCCGGGTGAAACGCATCACAGAAACCGAGATCGAACTCGACGGCGGCGCCGTTCCGACCGGCCCTGGGGCGCTGCACGTGGACTGCACCGCCGACGCCACCAGACAGCTCCCCGTCGTCCCGATCTTCCAGGACGGGCTCATCACCCTGCAGTCGGTCCGGGTGTGTCAGCCGGTGTTCAGCGCCGCCCTCATCGCGCACGTGGAGGCGTCCTACCCGGACGACGCCGTGAAGAACGACCTGTGCCCCGTCACACCGAACCCGCGAACGGACGTGGACTGGCTGCGCTTCGCCCTGTCCGCGAACGCCGAAGCGCTGCGCTGGGCCGGTAACGACGACCTCGAAACGTGGCTGCGCACGTCCCGGCTGCACCCGGACATCGCCCCGCCGATGCCGAAGGACCCGGTGGAACGAGCCGCCTTCGAACGCCAGGCCCTGGCCATGCTCAAGGAGCAGAACGCCAGGCTCGAACAACTCCTGTACGCGAACGAGGTGCGGTAGATGGCCGGCTCACGAAACCGGCGTCGCGCCCCATGGGTGCTCGCCCTGCTGACGACACTGTGCGCCGAACTCACGTTCACCGCGGTCGCGGTGCCGTTCACCTGGCTGCTCACCCCGCTGCTGATGGTGATGTACGGGGCCGGCGTCCTGCTGATCAGGGAGGCGGTCGTCCGGGTCGGCGGCGGCTGGCCGAGCCTGGCACTGCTGGGCGTGGCCTATCAGCTCGCGGAGGACGGCCTGGGGCTGCAGGCTCTGACCAGCCCGAAGATGTACGGCGCCGCCGACTGGGGGATGCGGGTCCTCGGCGCGAACGTGACGTACTGGGAGTCGCAGATCGGGGTGCACGTGGTGCTCAGCGTCCTCGTCCCCATCGCCCTCGCCGACCTCCTCTTCCCCGGCCGCCGGGGCCGGCCTTACCTCGGCGGCGGCGGGCTCGCGGGAGTCGGCGCGTTGGCGGTCGTGGGCGTGCTCGGGTTGCGCTTCGCCATTTCCGCCGATCAGCACCCCGGGTATCAGACGCCGTGGGGCTGGACGGCGGCGTTCCTCGTGGCCATCGCCGTACTCGCCGTGCTCGCCCTCGTGGTCGTGCCCGGCCGCCTCCAGGAACGCCCCTGGGCGGGCAGGACCGTGCCGCGTCCTGGCGTGGCCGGACTGGTCTCGGCGTACCTGACCATGGCGTTCCTGACGACGCTGCTTCCGCTCGGCCTCGGCTCCACCCTGCTGTTCGGCGACCTGATGCCGCCCTCCCTGCGGCTGGTCATGGCGGCCGTCACCGCCGTCCTCTTCGGCTGGCTGGTGCTGCGCTGGCGTGCGGCGGCCGGGTGGGACGACCGCCATCGCGTCTGGCTGATCAGCGGCATCCTCGTCGCGCACACCGCGTTCATGATGCCCGGCTCGGCGACCTCCATGGTGACCGGCTCGCTGACGATCGTGCTGGAGACAGCCTTGCTGATGCTCCTCGCGAGACACGTCAGCCGGCGAGCGAACGCGGTGGAGGCGATCCGGGTCTGACAGGTCATCGGCTGTCCGCCAACGCCGCCTTGAGCGGCCGGGTTCCCGCGTCGGACCACCACAGGGCGGGCTCGTCGCGCAGGATCGCCGCGTGCAGGGCGCGCAGCAAATGACTCGGCTCCAGCCCGAGTTCCTCCACCAGCACGGCCCCCCGGTGGTAGAGCCGCAGAGCGTCCGCCTGACGTCCTGACCGGTGGAAGGCGAGCATGAGCTGGGCGCGGATCCGTTCCCGCAGCGGGTGCTCGGCCACCGCCACGCCGAGCACCCCCACCAGCTCACGGTGCCTGCCGAGGGCCGGCTCCGCCTCGGCCCAGTCCTCCAGGACGCTCAGCCGCAGCTCCTCCCAGCGGCCGGCGACCGCGCGCAACGGCCGGCTGCCGATCCCGGCGAGGACCTGCCCGCGCCACGGCCCGAGCGTCTCACGCAGCAGCGCGGCCTTCCGGGCGGGCGGCGCGTGACGCGCCTGTTCGAGATCCGCCTCCGCCTGGTGGGCGTCGAGCTCGACGCCGAGCTCGCTCCGGCCTGACATGGTGGTCCACCTGTCGGGCGGCAAACACGTCGTCGTGGACGCCAAGGTGCCGATGGCGGCGTTCATGTCCGCGATCGAGGCCGCCGACGAGGCCGACGCGGACCGGCACTGGGCCGACCACGCCCGGCAGCTGCGCCACCACGTGGACGCGCTCGGGAGCAAGGAGTACTTTCGGAAGATCGCCGCCTCACCGGAGTTCGTCGTGCTCTTCGTGCCCGGCGACGCCTTCCTGCGGCCGGCGCTGGAGCAGGAGCCGACCCTGCTGACCGTCAGCGGTCGAGCGCCTGGTAGACGGCCTGGATGTAGGCGGCGGAGCGGGTGGAGCCGAGGATGTCGGTGCCCATGTCGTTCATCACGTACGCGATCGTCACGCCCCGGTCGAAGTCAATGATCGCCATCGATCCGCCCCACCCGCCCCAGAACGCGATGCGGCCGTCCGGCAGCCACGGCAGGGTCCGCCGGTCCGGCAGCGCGAAGCCGATGCCCCACCGCAGGTGCAGCCCGTTGACCAGGTCGGGTCCGTTCGACTGCTCGGCGAAGATCAGGTCGAGGGTGGCCGGTTTGAGGAGTCGTGTGCGCGAGTCGAGGATCCGGGCCACCGACCGGGCGTTGCCGTGGCCGTTGGCCGCGCCGAGCTCCGCGGCCCGCCAGGCCGGCGTGTTGGCCGCCGCCGTGTCGGCCGCGGGCCCGGTGAAGGTCCGGTGGGCGACGCCGCCGGGGTCGAGCGCGGAGAGGTCGAGGCCGGCCGGCGGCGGGATGACGTCGGCGACCCGGCCGAGGTCCTCGTCACGCACCCCGAGCTGGAAGTCCGCCCCGAGCGGCCCGGCGAGGTGCTGCCCGACGAACGCGCGCAGGGACAGCCCCGTCAGCCGGAACACCAGCTCGCCGATCAGATGGCCGTAGTTCAGCACGTGGTAGCCGGAGGCAGATCCCGGCTCCCACCAGGGCGCCTGGGCCGCCATCCGGGCCGCAGCCGTACGGACGTCGTAGAGGTCGTCGAGCCGGGCCGGCTGGTCGAGGCCGGAGACGCCCGAGGTGTGCGACAGCAGGTGCCGCACCTCGACCCGCTGTTTGCCGTTCGCCGCGAACTCGGGCCAGTAGCGGGCCACCGGCGCATGCACGTCCAGCTCACCGGCGTCCACGAGAAGGAGCGCGGCCAGGCTGGTCACCGTCTTCGTGATCGACCAGGTGTTGGTGATCGTGTCCCGCTCCCACCGCTGAGTGCGAGCCGCGTCGCGGTGCCCGCCCCACAGGTCCGCCAGCGGTTCCCCGCCACGCTCGACGACCAGCGACAACCCCACCTCGGCGCCGCTGCGCAGGTGCTCCTCGACGACGTCGCGTACCGGCTCGAAAGCCGCGACGACGGTTCCGTTCAGTTCGGTCATGCGGAGAGCGTTCAACGTTGACGCGTGTGTCAAGGTCAAGCCGTTAGTGTGGCGGGATGAGGATCGGTGAACTGGCCGCACGGGCCGGGGCCTCCACCCGGCAGGTACGCTTCTACGAGGCCAAGGGCCTGATCACCTCGACCCGGGGGCCGAACAACTACCGCGACTTCAGCGAGACGACGCTGGCCCGGGTCCAGCAGATCCGCGAACTGCTCAAGGCCGGCCTGTCCACCCGGCTCATCCTCGCGGTCGTGCCCTGCCTCGACTCGCCCCGCGACCCCATCGTCTTCGAGGGCGTCCTGCCGGAGACGGTGGCCGTACTGGAACGGGAGCGCGACCGGCTCACCGAACGCATCGACATCCTGACCCGCAACCGCGACGCGATGACCGGCTACCTCGACGAACTCCAGCAGCGGGCTCACTGAGCCGGCCCGCACATCGGCTGCCGGAAACGGCCATCATGGGCGGGTGGCTGTCAGGGATGAATCCGACGTTCTGCCGATGCTGGAGTCGTTGCGGGGGCCGTTGACCGGGTACTGCTACCGCGTCCTCGGCTCCGCGAGTGAGGTCGACGACGCCGTGCAGGAGACGATGGTGCGTGCTCTGCGGGCCATCGGCGGCTTCGACCCGGAGCGGGCGGCGCTCTCGACCTGGGTGCACAAGATCGCCATGAATGTCTGCCTCGACCTGCTCAGAAGCGCGCGGCGGCGGGCGCTGCCGTGGGACATGGGGCCCGCGTCGAGCGGCGGCGGCGACCTCGGGGTTCCGCTGCCGGCGGCGCGGTGGGTGGAGCCGATGGCGGATTCCCGGCTGATGGGGAGCGCCGATCCGGCCTCCCTGGCAACGCGGCGGGAGACGCTGCGGCTGGCCTTCGTCGCCGCTCTGCAGCGGCTGCCTCCGCGTCAGCGGGTCGCGCTGGTGCTGCGGGACGTGCTCGCGTTCAGCGCCGTGGAGGCGGCCGAGGTCATGGGGACGTCGGTGGCGGCGGGGAACAGCGCGCTGCAGCGGGCGCGGGCGACGCTGGAGAAGCATCGGCCGCGTCCCACCGACAGTCCGCGGCTGGACGACGCGGGGCAGCTCGATCTGCTGCATCGGTACGTCACCGCGTTCCAGACGCATGACGTCAACGAACTCGTCGCGGTGCTGGCCGACGATGCGCGGTCGGGGATGCCGCCGTTCCTGTGGTGGCTGGACGGGGCGGCTCAGATCGGCGCGGTGATGGCGGCATCGGATGCCTGTGCCGGCGACCGGCTGGTTCCCGGCGGGCCGGCCAACGGGTGCTGGACGCTCGGTCAGTATCGGCCGGACGAGGACGGGGTGCTGCGGCCGTTCGCCCTGCTGGTGCTGGAACTCCGGAACGGGCGCATCGGCGAGATCGTCACGTTCCTGGGCTACGGTGACCGTTTCGCGGAGTTCGGCCTGCCCGGCAATCTTTGATGCGGAGGGAAGCGATGAGCTCGGCCTCCTCGCCTGCCTGCCCTCCGGCCGAGCGCGCCGCCCTCGTGCAGGCGAGCGCGAACGACCGGAGCCTGTCCTGACCCCGGTTCAGGACCGGTCGGACGCCGGGGGCAGCAGGGCGGCGGCGGCCGTGATGAGCGGGTCCAGGCGATCGTCGGCGGCGTCGGTGAGCAGTCTGGAGCGCATCCGGGGATCCCAGAAGGCGCGGATGTGCTCGGCGATCCGCTCGGCCGCCCAGGCCGGGTCGCGGGTCCTGAACTGCACGGCGATCTCGTTGGCCATCCGGATGTGCGGTGGTGTCGTCTGCGTCGCGGTCACGTGATCACACCATTCCCGCCGGGGCCGGGTGCTTCAGCGACACCTGCACCGCGGTCACCTTGTACTCGGGGCAGTTGGTCGCCCAGTCGGAGTTCTCCGTGGTGACGACGTTCGCGCCGGTCACCGGGTGGTGGAACGTCGTGTAGACGACCCCGACCGGCATCCGGTCGTCGATCTTGACCCGGAGGCCGGTCTCCCCGACCCGGCTGGTCAGCGCGACGGTGTCGCCGTCGCGGATGCCGCGTACCTCGGCGTCGTGCGGGTGCATCTCCAGCATGTCCTCGGGATGCCAGGCGGTGTTGCCGGTACGCCGGGTCTGGGCGCCCACGTTGTACTGCGACAGGATGCGCCCGGTCGTCAGGATCAGCGGGAACCTGCGGGTGCTGCGTTCCTGGGTCGCCACGTAGTCGGTGAGCACGAACCGGCCCTTGCCGCGGACGAACCCGTCGATGTGCATGATCGGGGTGCCCTCGGGCGCCGCGTCGTCGCACGGCCACTGGACGCTGCCGACCTCGTCGAGCTTGGCGAACGACACCCCCGCGAAGGTGGGCGTGGTCATCGCGATCTCGTCCATGATCTGGGCGGAGTCGTCGTACTTCATCGGGTAGCCCATCGCCTGCGCGATCTCGCAGACGATCTCCCACTCGTGCTTGCCGGTCTTCGGCGCCATCACCGGGCGGACCCGGTTGATCCGGCGCTCGGCGTTGGTGAAGGTGCCGTTCTTCTCCAGGAACGAGGTGCCCGGCAGGAAGATGTGCGCGAACTTCGAGGTCTCGTTGAGGAACAGGTCCTGCACGACCACCAGCTCCATCGCCGACAGGGCGGCGGTGACGTGCTTGGTGTTCGGGTCGGACTGGGCGATGTCCTCGCCCTGCACGAACAGGCCCATGAACGTGCCGTCGATCGCGGCGTCGAACATGTTGGGGATGCGCAGGCCCGGCTCGGGGTCCAGCACCCGGCCCCACAGCGTCTCGAACGTGCCGCGTACCACATCGTCGGAGACATGCCGGTAACCGGGCAGTTCGTGCGGGAACGAGCCCATGTCGCAGGAGCCCTGCACGTTGTTCTGGCCGCGCAGCGGGTTGACCCCGACGCCCTCGCGGCCGATGTTGCCGGTGGCCATGGCCAGGTTGGCCATGCCCATCACCATGGTGGAGCCCTGGCTGTGCTCGGTGACGCCGAGGCCGTACATGATGGTGGCGTTGCGCGCGCTCGCGTACAGGCGGGTCGCGGCCCGCACCTCGGCGGCGGGGATGCCGGTGATCGGCTCGACCGCCTCAGGGCTGTGTTCGGGGGCTGCGATGAAGCGCTCCCATTCGGCGAAGTCCTCGCAGCGCTCGGCGACGAACTCGCGGTCCACCAGGCCCTCGGTCACCACCACGTGGCTCATGGCGTTGATCAGCGCCACGTTGGTGCCCGGCTGCACCTGGAGGTGGTGCTCGGCCTGGATGTGCGGGGAGCGGACCAGGTCGATCCGGCGCGGGTCGGCGACGATGAGCTTGGCGCCCTGGCGCAGCCGGCGCTTGATCCGCGAGGCGAACACCGGGTGGGCGTCGGTCGGGTTCGCCCCGATGATCAGGATGACGTCGGCCTGCTCCACGGACTTGAAGTCCTGGGTGCCGGCCGACGTGCCGTACGTCTGCTTGAGTCCGTAGCCGGTCGGCGAGTGGCAGACGCGGGCGCAGGTGTCGACGTTGTTGTTGCCGAACGCGGCGCGGACCATCTTCTGGACGACGTACACCTCCTCGTTGGTGCACCGGGAGGAACTGATGCCGCCGATCGCGCCGGCGCCGTGCCTGGCCTGGATCTCCAGCATGCGGGCGGCGACGTGGCCGATGGCCTCCTCCCACTCCACCTCGCGCCAGGGGTCGGTGATCCGCTCGCGCACCATCGGCTTGAGCTGCCGGTCGGGGTGGGAGGCGTAGCCGAAGGCGAAGCGGCCCTTGACGCACGAGTGTCCCTCGTTGGCCTTGCCGTCCTTGTACGGCACCATGCGCACGACCTCGTCACCACGCAACTCGGCCTTGAACGAGCAGCCCACGCCGCAGTAGGCACAGGTGGTGAGCACGGTGCGGTTCGGCATGCCGAGCTCGACCACCGACCGCTCCTGCAGCGTGGAGGTCGGGCACGCCTGTACGCAGGCACCGCAGGAGACACAGTCGGACTCCATGAACGTGCCGCCGGCCCCGGCCGCGACCTTCGACTCGAACCCGCGCCCCTCGATGGTCAGGGCAAACGTGCCCTGCACCTCGCCGCAGGCACGCACGCAGCGCGAGCAGGCGATGCACTTGCTGGCGTCGAAGTCGAAGTAGGGGTTGGTGCTGTCGGTCGGCAGGTCGAGGTGGTTCTCGCCGTCGAAGCCGTAGCGGACCTCCCGCAGGCCGACCTGCCCGGCCACGTCCTGCAGCTCGCAGTCGCCGTTCGCGGGACAGGTCAGGCAGTCGAGCGGGTGGTCGGAGATGTACAGCTCCATGACGCCGCGGCGCAGCTCGGCCAGCTCCGGCGTCTGGGTGCGTACCTTCATCCCGTCGGCCACCGGGGTGGTGCACGACGCCGGAGAGCCCTTGCGGCCGTCGATGTCGACCAGGCACATGCGGCACGAGCCGAAGGGCTCCAGGCTGTCGGTCGCGCACAGTTTCGGGATGTCGATGCCGCACTCGGCCGCGGCGCGCATCACCGAGGTCCCCTCAGGGACCAGTACCCGCTTGCCGTCGATCTCCACGGACACCGTCGCCTCGCCCGAGCGCGCCGGAGTGCCGTAGTCCTGCTCCTTGATCAGGCTCATCGCCGTTCCTCCGTCGTCGCTCCGAAGTCGCCGGGGAAGTGGTTGAGTGCGCTCTGTACCGGCATCGGCGTCAGGCCGCCCATCGCGCAGAGGGAACCCTCGGTCATCAGGTGGCACAGGTCGTCGAGCAGCTTCAGGTTGCGGCCTCTCTCCTGCCCCGCGACGATGCGGTCGATGACCTCGACGCCGCGCACCGCGCCGATCCGGCACGGGGTGCACTTGCCGCACGACTCGGCGGCGCAGAACTCCATGGCGAACCTGGCCTGCGCCGCCATGTCCACGGTGTCGTCGAACACCACCACGCCGCCGTGGCCGACCATCGCGTCCGCCGCCGCGAACGCCTCGTAGTCCATGGGCAGGTCGAACCTGGACGTCGGCAGGTACGCGCCGAGCGGCCCGCCGACCTGCACGGCCCGTACCGGCCGGCCCGACCGGGTGCCGCCGCCGTACCCCTCCACCAGCTCGCCGAGGGTGATGCCGAAGGCGGTCTCCACGATGCCGCCGCGGGCGACGTTCCCGCCGAGCTGGAAGACCTGGGTGCCGCGCGAGCGGCCCACCCCGAGCTCGGCGAAGGCCTCCGCGCCAGCGGCCATGATCATCGGCACCGAGCCCAGGGTGAGCACGTTGTTGACCACGGTGGGCTTGCCGAACAGGCCCTCCAGGGCCGGGATCGGCGGCTTGGCGCGGACCATGCCGCGCTTGCCCTCCAGGCTCTCCAGCATGGAGGTCTCCTCGCCGCAGATGTACGCCCCGCCGCCCACCCGGACGAACAGGTCGAAACTGAAGTCGCGGCCGAGGACCCGCTTGCCGAGCCAGCCCCGCTCGTAGGCGGCGTCGATCGCCGTACGCAGCGTCGCCACCGCGTCGGGGTATTCCGAGCGGATGTAGATGTAGCCCTCACTCGCCTCGACCGCCCAGGCGGCGATGGCCATCCCCTCGATCAGGGTGAACGGGTCGCCCTCCATCAGCATCCGGTCGGCGAAGGTGCCGCTGTCGCCCTCGTCGGCGTTGCAGCAGACGAACTTGAGCTCCGACGCGGCGCCGAGCACGGTCTTCCACTTGATGCCCGCCGGGAAGCCCGCGCCGCCGCGCCCGCGCAGCCCGGAGTCGGTGACCTCGGCCACCACCTGCTCAGGGGTGAGGGACAGCGCGCGGGTCAGCCCGGCGAGCCCGCCGTGGGCCACGTAGTCGTCGGGGGAGAGCGGGTCCACCACGCCGACCCGTGCGAACGTCACGCGCGTCTGCTCGCGCAGCCACGGGATCTCCTCGATCGGGCCGAGGCGCAGCCGGTGCTCGGCGCCGTCCAGCAGTCCCGCCGCGAGCAGGTCGTCCACGTCGTCGGGACGCACCGGCCCGTACGCCACCCGCCCGGCCGGCGTCGCCACCTCGACCAGCGGTTCGAGCCACAACATGCCACGGGAGCCGTTGCGCACGACCCGGACCCCGGGCCCTGCCGCCGCGGCGATGCGCTCGGCGACCTCGTCGGCGCCGACGGAACGGGCGGCCGAGTCGCGCGGGACGTACACGGTCATCGGCTCGCTCTTCACGCGGCGCCCTCCAGGAGACGATCGAGCTGCCGCGCCCCTACCCGGCCGTAGAGCCGGTCGCCGACCTGGACGGACGGGCCGAGCGCGCAGTTGCCGAGGCAGAAGACCTGCTCCAGCGTGATCGCGCCGTCCGGCGTGGTCTCCCCGAGTCCGACGCCGGTCCGGCTCTTCGCCCGCTCGACCAGCTCGTCCCCGCCCACCGCCTGGCACGCCTCCGCCCGGCAGATCCGGACCTTCGTCCGGCCGGGCGGCGTCTGCCGGAAGTCGTGATAAAAGGTGACGACGCCGTGTACGTCGGCTCTTGAGAGATTCAACTCGTCAGCCAGGATCGGGATGGCCGCCGGATCGATGTGGCCCAGCTCTTCCATGAGGCTGTGCAGGATGGGCAGCAGAGCGCCCCGGTCGTCACGGTGCCGCGCGACGACCGAGCGCACGTGATCTTCAAGAGGCTGCGCCGGATCTTCAACGGACCGCGCCGACGACGACGTCATGACCAGCCTTTCGGTCGGGGGGATCTCTTTGCACGGTCAGGCATCCGAAGCTCGGGCGTCCAATCGTTTCTTTCTCTCAGCCGATAGACGGCTTCTATCAGTGCGGGTCGGCAGCTTGCTGTTCGCGGCCGGTCGGCGCCGGTCCACAACGGCGGCGGCGCGGTGCTTGATCGGCCGCCGGAAAGCGGTATCTCATGGCCGGGTGTTCGCATGTCGCGAGCAGGAGGGACGATGGTCAGATGAGGAAGCCGCGGATCTCTCGCGACACGGCCGGCCGCCCACCGGCCCGCGCCGCCAGGACAGCGCTGTGAAGGTGCGCCCGGGTCCGACGACCCCGATCCGCATCAGGCAGCTGTCCGGCTCGACGACCAGGGACCGCCGCGACGACCTGGCCACGGAGGAGCCGCTGGAGATCCGCATGTCCGCCGCCGACGGCTCGCGCCGTACGGCGGCCATCACCATGCGGACGCCCGGGCACGACTTCGAGCTGGCGGCCGGGTTCATGAGCGGGGAGGGCCTGGCGGGGCCGGGGGACATCGCCGCGATCGCGTACTGCACCGACGACGACCTCCCGCCCGAGGCCCGCTACAACACGGTGACCGTGCACCTGAGGGGCCCCATCCCCGACCTGCCCGCGCTCGACCGGCACTTCCTCACCTCCAGCGCGTGCGGCGTCTGTGGCTCGGCCAGCCTGGAGGCGCTGCACGACCGCTGCCGCCCCCTCCCCAGGGGGGAGTTGACGCTCACCGCCGAGCTGCTGTACGGGCTGCCCGAGGCGTTGCGCGGCGTGCAGAGCGGGTTCGGCAAGACGGGTGGCCTGCACGCGGCCGGGCTGTTCTCGGCCTCGGGGACGCTCGTGGCGGCGCGCGAGGACGTCGGCCGGCACAACGCCGTGGACAAACTGATCGGCTGGGCGGCGATGAGCGGCCGGCTGCCGCTGAGCGACCACGTGCTCATGGTCAGCGGCAGGGCCAGTTACGAGATCATGCAGAAGGCCCTGTCGGCGGGCATCCCGGCGGTGTGCGCGGTGTCGGCGCCGTCGTCGCTGGCGGTCGACCTGGCCAGGGAGTTCGGCATCACGCTGGTGGGCTTCCTGCGCGGCGAGCGCTGCAACGTCTACGCGGGCGGGGAGCGGGTCGCCGGCTAGGGTCCCGTGTCTATGTCAGGTGCTGGGCGGCGAGCCGGTCGAACACCTCACGCAGGTCGAGGTCGCGGGCGACGTCCAGCACGGCCTTGGCGATCACCGGCTCCTGGCCCGTACGGGCCAGCACGAGACCGACGCGCGGCTCGCGGGCGGGCCGCTCCAGCCGGACGACCCGCATCCCCTCGGGCACGCCGAACATGTGCAGCCACGCGTACGAGATGACGCTCGACCAGCGATGGGTGGCCACGTGCGCGAACAACGCCGAGACGGTGTCGGTCTCGATCGCCGGAACCGCCACCGCGCCGGCGTGCCGGAAGTTGGCGTCCAGGATGCGGCGGTTGCGCATCTCGGGAGCCAGCAGGCACAGCGGCAGCGCGGCCACCTCGGCCCAGCGGGCCACCTGCCGGTCGGCCAGCTCGCCGTCGGCCGGGGTGAGCAGCAGGTAACGCTCCTGGTAGAGCGGGCTGACGTGCACCTCGCCGAAGTCCTCCTCGTCGTCGTCGAGGTACGTCATCGCCATGTCGATCTCGAACTCGGCCAGCCTGCGGGCGATCTCCCGTGACGACAACGAGGTCAGCAGCACGCGTACGTGCGGATAACGCTCGCAGAACGGTGTGGTCAGCAGCGACGCGGCGGTCAGCGCGGTCGGGATCGCGCCCATGCGCAGCGTGCCGGACAGGCTGTCGCGCATCTCCGACAGGTCCTGGCGCAGGCCGTCGGCGTCGGCGAGCATGCGGTGCGCCCACAGCAGCACCCGCTCGCCCTCAGGGGTGAGCCCCGCGAACCGCTGACCGCGCCGGACCAGCGGTACGCCCAGCTCGCGTTCCAGCTTACGGATGGCCGCCGACAACGACGGCTGGGAGACGTGGCAGGCCGCGGCGGCCCGGGCGAAATGCCGCTCCCTGGCCAGGACCACCAGGTACTCCAACTGGCGCAACAGCACGCTAAAGGATCGCTTATGCGCCCGCGCCGCGTCCATCCCCGGGAAGAACGGGATGAGCTGCGGCCGATCACTCGGTCGTGAGGCCCGCGTCGTTGAGCCGCTTCATCAGGCTGGGCTTGCCCTGGTGCCGTTCGCGCAGGTGGGCGAGGCGCTGGGCGAAGACGCCGGCGTGCTCGTCGCGGATGGCCAGGATGCGCAGGTCACGCAGGATTTGCACGGCCTGGTCGTATTCGCGGGGCTTCTTCGTGCCGATGGAGGTCTCCACCCGGTCCCAGGCCGCTTCGAGGTCCTGGGCGAGCCGGTTCAGGTGGAGTTCTTGGGCTTTGCGCCGTTCCTCTTCCTGCCGCTCCTGCTCCTCGGTACGCCGGGCCGTCTCCTGCCGTTCACGGGCGTGGCGGCGGGCGGCGGCGTTGTCCAGCAGCTCGGCGACCGTCCGCGCCGTCTCCGGCTCCTGGTCGGTGAGTCCGCCGTCGAACTCGCGCAGCAGCTCCCACCGGACCTTCGCGCTGTCCTCCTCGACCACCCGTAACAGCAGCGCGTCCTTGCGTTTGCCGGGCAGAGCGCCGATCCAGGCGGCCAGCGCCTTGCGATCCAGCGGTACGGACCGCGCCGCCCGGCTGGCCTCGGCGGCCGCCGCGAGCAGGTCGTCGTCCAGGCGCAGGAAGCCGGCCAGGGCCCGCTGCGGTGCGCTGAGCGAGCCCAGCCCCGGCGGGACGGGCGGCTCCAGGACGTCCTCGTCCTCGTAGTCGAAGGCGTCCTCGTCGCGTTCCCAGCTCCCGTACGCCGACAACCAGGCCAGATAGAGCGGCCGCAGGTCACCGGCGGCCAGCTCGGCGCGGATGCCGGCGATCGCCGCGAGCGAGCGTTCGGCGTCGTCCTCCCCGTCCTCCTCCTCCGCCTCGCTGGTGAGGTCGAGGATGAGGTGATCGCCACTGGTCCAGGCGTTCACCTGCTCGCCCACGCAGTACGGCTCGGCCTGCTTGAGGGTGAGCACGGCCTTGGGCAGCCGCAGCATGACCCGGTGGGTGCCCCAGCCGGCCAGGTAGAGGTGGGCGTCGTAGTAGCGCTCCATCATGGCCGACGGGTCGCCGCCGAAGTCGCCCCAGTGGTACTCGTTGGTGAAGGAGGTGGCGGTGATGTGGGCCCGGGTGGACAGAGCGCGCACCTCGGCCTGCTGCCTACTGCTGAGCGGCCGGTCGATCGCCAGGAACTCGTAGTACTGGTATTCGCTCATGTTCTCGTACGTTCGTGCCCGATCAGCTCATCCAGATGATCGTCAAGGGGCCGGCGAGTCACAGCAGCACCCTACCCCCGGTGATCACTTTCCGGCAGCGGGAGTCACGGTTGTTCCGTTTTCGCCCGTCTTAGACGCCGCCGACGTCCGCGATGAACTCGCGCAGCGGCCGGTCGTTCGCGTCCATCGTGGGGCTTTTCCTTCCTCACGGGAGCACTGCACGGGAGCACTGCCCCGCACTCTCCCACCAAGATCAGACAGTTTCCGCCCGCCGTCGATCACGCGGGCTCGCAGACGCAGAGCTGAATCGGCGCGTCCCCGGCGAACGGCCGCCCGGACCAGTCGCCGAAGCGCTCGACGAGCCGCAGGCCGCCGAGCGACAGGAGCAGGGGCAGCTCCTGCGGGAAGATGCTCCTGATCTCCAGCGGTGTGACGACGAAGTCGGGCTCGGCATCGGTCGACAGGTGCCAGGTCCCCCGGGTGACCTGCGCGGACGCGTCGTAGGTGTCGGCGACGTCGACGGTGACGGCGCCCCGCTCAGGATCCACGAACGACTCCCGGGCACGCCGTACGCCATCGGCCGCGGCGAGCAGGTGTACGTTCGGATTGAACACGTCGAAGACGAACCGTGCCCCAGGCGCCAGATGCCTCCGGACCGACCGGAAGCAGCTCACCAGATCGTCGGCCTCGTGCAGATGCAGCAGCGAATTGGCGGCGATGAACACGAAGTCGTAGGTGCGGCCCAGATCGAAGGCGCGCATGTCGCCCCACCTCCATTCCACCGCCACACCGCGCTCGTCCGCCTTGCGTCGCGCCTCGGCCAGCATCTCCGGCGAGAGGTCCAGGCCGGCGCACGGATGCCCGTCGGACGCGATGGGGATCAGCTTGTTCCCGGTGCCGCACCCGAGCTCCAGCACGCGCCCGCCCTGCCGATCGGCCTCGGCCCGGTAGAAGCCGACCGCCGGGCCGCCACCCGGGAACATCAGGTCGTACAGCCTCGCGTGCGAGTAGAACGCTTCACCCATCAAGCGCCTCCCCCTCTTCGACGGATCCGCGACCTGTCACGGCGGTCCGTCGATTCAATCGGGTACGCCACGGCCACGCCAACAGCTTTAGCGCGTGCGGGCCGCTCCAGGCGGCTCGGCGGATGCTCAACAGCTTTAGACCTACATCTCCGGACCTGAGATCCGTAGGAAAGATCGCCACCCTAGCCGTGGCAGCCGCGTTCGCCTCCGGCGTCCTGGTCTCACCGGCGCACGCCGCCAACGCCACCGAGAGCACCGTCAGCGCCGCCACCACGTCCTCGGCCGCTCTGCGGCCCCGCGTCGTCAAGGCGAAGTGGGCGGTGAAGGTGCACAAGCGCAAGAGCCTCAGCTCCGGTCACCGGGCTCCAACCGGCCGGTGACCGGTTCGCCGCCGGGCAGCGCGTCCTCCTCGTACAGCCTGATCAGCGGTCATGCGGCGAGCAGGTCGAGCGGCCCGCCGGCCAGCACCAGGGCGAACGCCGCCCAACGGAACACGTGCAGCGGCCGGCTGCGATGCAGGAGCACGCCGAGGAGTGTCTCGGCCGCGCCCATCAGCGCCCACCACGCCGCCTTGGCGAGCAGCGCGCTCCGGAACGCCTTCACGTACCCGCGCCGATCGCCGGGCACGTGCTCCGTCACGAACGCGTCGATCCGCGCCTGGATGTGATCGCTCTGCGCTGAGCACAGATCGTCGTGTTCGCCGTCGCATGCGTGGACGCGGGACAGCTCCGCGATGACGCTGCGATGGAAGGCCCGGTACTCCTCAAGCGAGCAGCCCAGCGCGCGCGGGACGTGCTCCGGAGGGCTGTGCACAGCCGTGTGACGGTCGCCGCGCCGGCCGGTCATCCCCCACTGGTCGTAGGAGACGCCTGGTGAGATGGACGTGAGGTGTCCCCGCATGCTCGTGGAAAGGCCGGCCACGCCGGCTTGCGACCACCTGAGCCGGGCCTGGGAGAGGGCGTCCGCGGCGCGGTCCTTCAGCCCGCTGCCCCGCTCCCGCAGCTTGTCCGGG
Organism: Nonomuraea maheshkhaliensis; assembly: GCF_039529435.1. NCBI lineage: Bacteria > Bacillati > Actinomycetota > Actinomycetes > Streptosporangiales > Streptosporangiaceae > Nonomuraea > Nonomuraea maheshkhaliensis. The sequence continues at coordinate 59,785 of NZ_BAAAMU010000038.1, read as the reverse complement.
TCGAGGAGATCCAGAACGACGGACAGCGCGGCGAAGTACAACATGGCCTTCCCGACGCGGCCCCACACCAGCATGGGCCACCCCCACACCACCATGCCCGTGGTCGGACGGCCGTCGAACCAGGCGGCGACGACCTCGAACAGCTCGTGCACCGGCTACTCCTTCGCGCCGTACGCGGGGCGTCTTCGGCAGGCCGACGCCCACATATGTCCGATTCGGCCCACCGCAGTTTCATATGGTCGCGATCGGTCGCGAGCCACATCCTGCGCCGGGCGGTGTCGAGGACAGGTTGAGCATCCGTTGAGGAGAGCGGGCGGCCTTCTGTGCTTACTGACGCGACGCGCTCGCGCGTTCCAGCAGTTCAAGGGTGGCCTCCCACAGGCGCCGCTCCCGGTCGCGGTCGTGGGCGACCGGCCGCACCTCGGCCGGCCTGGTCTTCACCACGAACGCGCCATCGCGCAGGTGCGCCCACCTGTCGTCGAGGGCCATCGCGGCCAGCAGCGGCCCCGATCGTCGTGGCGTCGACACGCCCGGTACGCGGCCCAGGGCGCGGCTCATCGCCTGAACCATCTCGGGGGCGCCACGGCCCAGCGCGGTGCCGGGCATCCAGCCCGGTTCGAACACCGACACGTTGATCCCGGCGCCGGCGCGACGCTGCAGCTCATGGGCGTAGTACAGGATCGCCAGCTTGGCGTTGGAGTAGGCGACGCCGGACGCGGCCATCCCGGGGGCCCGCTCACCGACGGCGGGCCGGGCGAGCTCGACGGGATCGGCCCACCTGGCCTCGGCCACGCCCAGCAGCTTGCGCCAGAAATTGGCGTGATAGGTGTTCGAACCGAGCAGCACGACCCGCGCCGGGGCGGTGAACGATCCGAGCAGGTCGCCGATGAGCTGGGCGTGGGCGAGGTAGTTGACGGCGAACGTCAGCTCGTAGCCGTCGGGGGAGGCCCGCCGGGTGTCGGCCGACATGATGCCGGCGTTGGCGACCAGCGCGCGCAGCGGCCGTACGGTGCCGGCGGCGAGCAGGGAGCGCACGGTGGCCGCGGCGGCACGAACGTCGGCCAGCCGCGACAGGTCGCAGCCGATCTCGCGGACGTCGGCGCCGCGCGCGCGGGTCTCGTCGGCGACCGCCGTCAGATCCCGCCCGGCGCGGCCGATCAGCAGCAGGTCCGCCCGCCGCCCGTCCGGGCGGCCGGCCATGGCCAGCGCGGCGTGACGTCCCAGGTTGCGGGTCGGGCCGGTGATCAGAACGGTTCCGGGTTCGGTCATGGCCCCAGCCTGCGGGACCGGTCCGTCCGCAACCAGTCGTCCGGTTTTCGTAGGAATGCCAGGGCCAGGACAACCCGTACGAACTTCCGCAGAATGGAGAGCGTGGAAGCCTGGGAGTTCGGCCCGACGGTGCGCCGCTGGCGCGACCGGGTGGCGCCCGAGGCCGTCGGCGTGCAGGCGAGCCGCCGGCGCCGGGCCACCGGGTTGCGCCGCGAGGAACTGGCCGCGCTCGCCGGCATCTCGGCCGACTACCTGACCCGCCTCGAACAGGGGCGCGCGTCCGCGCCGTCGGCGCAGGTCGTGGAGTCGCTGGCCCGGGCACTGCGCTTGTCCGACACCGAACGCGATCTGCTCTACCGGCTGGCCGGGCAGACCCCGCCCGGCCCGGACATCGTGCCGTCGCGGGTCGCCCCGAGCGTGCAACGCCTGCTCGACCGCCTGTCACACACCCCGGTCGTCGTGTACGACGCCGGCTGGACACTCGTGCTGGCCAACGCACCCTACGAGGCGCTCATGGGCGAGACGGCCACCTGGCGCGGCCTGGAACGCAACGCCGTCTGGCGCAACGTCGCCCGCCTGCCCTCGCGGGTCGTGCACACTCCGCAGGAGCAGGCCGAGCACGAAGCCCGGCTCGTGGCCGACCTGCGCCTGACGGTCTCGCGCTACCCCGCCGACCGCACCCTGCGCCGCCTGATCACCGACCTGGCCGCCGGCAGCCCCCGCTTCACCGAACTCTGGGACGCCGAGGCACCGCCACCCCTGGCCGACCCGTCCCGGAAGAAGACGATCGACCACCCGGCGGTCGGCCCGATCACCCTCGACTGCGACACGCTGTTCGTCGCGCTGGACGACCTGCGCATCACCGTCTACACCGCCGAGCCCGGCACCGAGGACGCCGACCGGCTGGCCCTCGCCATCGTCCTGGGCACCCAGTCGCTTCAGCTCTGATTCCGGGCGGCGAGCCGCCACGGCGTCCACCCGCTCGTACGCCCACGCGCGACGCCTCCCACCACGACCATTCCCACATCCGTCCGGCGGCGATCTTATGATCCGCTAACATCCATAAACCTATAGTGCTAGGAAGCTAGGTAAATGGAGATGGGCCGATGATCGAGTTCTACCTGGACGACAGATCGGGAGTTTCGCCGTACCAGCAGCTGGTCCGGCAAGTACGCCACGCGCTCCGGCTCGGCCTGCTGCGCGAGGGTGACCAGTTGCCGACCGTCAAGGAGGTGGTCGCGCACCTGGCGATCAACGCCAACACCGTTCTGAAGGCCTACCGGGAGCTTGAGCACGAGGGCCTGGTCGCGGCGCGGCCAGGGGTGGGGACGTTCGTGACGGCGACGCTCACCGGCACCTCGCTGGCCGAGCACGGCCCGCTGCGGCTGGAGTTGCGGCGCTGGCTGGCCAAGGCCCGCCGGGCCGGCCTCGACGAGGAGAGCATCGAGGCCCTGTTCATGACCACCTTCCGGACCGCCTCTCAGGAGGACATAGCGTGACTTCCGTCCTGCAAGCCCAGGGCCTGGGCAGGAGATACGGCAAACGCTGGGCGCTGCGCGAGTGCACCCTCGACATCCCCGCCGGACACGTCGTCGGGCTGGTGGGCCCGAACGGGGCCGGCAAGTCCACGCTGCTGAAACTGGCCTGCGGCCAGCTCGAACCGACGGCGGGCGGCATCACGGTGCTCGGCGGCCGGCCGGCGGGTACGCCCGCGCAGCTGGCCAGGGTCGGGTTCGTCGCCCAGGACACCCCCGTCTACGCCGGGCTGAGCGTCGCCGACCATCTGCGGCTGGGGGCGCGGCTCAACCCCCGCTGGGACGAGGCCATGGCTCGCGATCGCATCGCGCGGCTCGGTCTCGCTACCGCCCACAAGGCGGGAAGGCTGTCGGGCGGCGAGCGCGCCCAGCTCGCCCTCACCCTGGGCCTGGCCAAGCGGCCCGAGTTACTGATCCTGGACGAACCGGTCGCCTCGCTCGACCCGCTGGCCCGCCGGGAGTTCCTGCAGCATCTGATGGAGGCCACCGTCGAGCACGAGTTCAGCGTCGTGCTCTCCTCGCACCTGGTCTCCGACCTGGAACGCATCTGCGACTACCTGATCGTGCTGGTGGACTCGCGGGTGCAGGTCACCGGTGAGGTCGACGAGCTGCTGGACACCCACCACCGGCTCGTCGGCCCCCGCCGCGACCCCGACCGGCTGCCCGCCGACCAGCGGGTGATCTCGGCAAGCCACACCGAGCGGCAGAGCACGTACGTGATCCGTACCGACGCTCCGATCCACGACCCCGCCTGGACGGTCAGCCGGCTCAGCCTGGAGGACCTCGTCCTGGCCTACATGGACAGGCGCACCGCCGGCAGCCCGCGCGTCGCCCTGGAGGTGCGGCGATGATCTGGCTGACCTGGCGCCAGCTGCGCGGTTCGGCCGCGATGCTGGCCGCCCTGCTCGTCGTCCTCGCCGTCGTCCTGGCTCTGACCGGCCCTGGCCTGGTCTCCGACTACTCCTCCGGACTCGCCGCCTGCACCCAGGACGACACCTGCCTGCGTTTCTACGACCGCTTCTTCGGCGAGCACGACATGCCCTTCATGGCGGCCAGCCTCGTCGTGCTGCTCCTGCCCGCCGTCGTCGGGCTGTTCTGGGGAGCTCCGCTGATCGCCCGCGAGCTGGAGGCCGGCACGCACCTGCTGGTGTGGAACCAGAGCATCACCCGCACCCGCTGGCTGGCGGTCAAGCTCGGGTTCATCGGCCTGGTGGCCATGGCCGCCGCCGGGCTGGCCGGCCTCGCGGTGACCTGGTGGTCCGATCCGCTGGACAGGTCGGCCCCGGACGATCTGGCCCTGATGGCTCCGCTGGTGTTCGGCGCGCGCGGCATCGCCCCGATGGGGTACGCGGCCTTCGCGTTCGTCCTCGGCGTGACCGTGGGCATGCTGGTGCGCCGCACCCTGCCCGCCATGGCCCTCACCCTGGCGGTCTTCGCCGCGATCCAGCTCGCCATGCCGCTGCTGGTCCGGCCCCACCTGATGACCCCGGTCACCTCCACGTTCGAGCTCAGCCAGGCGAACGTGGACGGCGTCGGCATAGATCGTGATCAAGGTGGACAAATAGATATTCGCCTGAATGCGGCTGTTCCCGGGCACGCAGGCGCCTGGGTCCTGTCCAGCCGGCTCGTCGATCGGTCCGGACGTACGATGCCCGGCCCCGAGCCCGAAGCCGGAGTCGTCCGGATCTCGACGACGTCGGGACCCTGCGCACCGTCAGGAGCATCGGCCATGGGCACGTGCATGGCCGAGGTCAACCGGCTCGGCTACCGGCAGCAGGCGACCTACCAGCCCTTGGAGCGCTTCTGGCCGTTCCAGTGGATCGAGACGGGGATCTACGCCCTGCTCACCCTCGGCCTGACCTGGTTGTCCTTCTGGTGGCTCCGCAGGCGCCTGTCATGACCAGGAGAGCCGTGACGGCCGGGCTGGCCCTGCTGCTGGCGGCGGGCTGCTCGGCGCCCACGCCGCCGCGCGGCCAGGCGAGCACGGCGGCCAGTACGGCCTGCCCCGCGCCGCAGGGATCCCCCGGGCCGGAGACGCCCACCACGATCGACGTGATCGAGCAGGCGTACTTCTGCATCCTCGGCGCCTACTACAGCGGCGCCACCCTGGACGCCCGCGCGCTGCTGAACGCCGGCTTCGCCGCCCTGGTCCAGGAGCTCAACCGCGGCGGGCGCGACCTGCCGGAAGCCACCATGCCGGCGTTGACCGGTGACCGCGAAGCCGACTGGACCGCCTTCGAGACCGCCTTCCGCAACGTCACCGACCAAGTGCCCGGCCTGCGCGACAAGCTGGCGGTCGTCACCCTTGAGGCCATCGTGGCCGCCCTCGGCGACAACCACGCCCGCTGGACGCACGGCAACCGGCGGCCGCCCGGCTACTACGACGGCGACGGCTACGGCCTGGGGCTCGAAGCGAACGTCACCCCCGGCGCCCCGGGCGTCGCCGTGCCCCCGCTGTTCGTCACCGCCGTACAGGGCGGCGCGGCACGGGCCGCCGGGCTGCGTCCGGGCGACGTCGTCGAATCGATCGACGGATCGGCACCCTTCGTCGACGGGAAGGCCGGCCCCGTCATCGCCGGCCTGTATCCGGAGTATCCGCGGACACGGCCGGTGCGGCTGCGGCTGCTGCGGCCGAGCACCGGCCGCCGCTGGAGCGTGACGCTCAAGCCCGGCCTGTTCCAGCGGGACCTGGCCGCCCTGCAAGTGGTGCGCTCCGAGCTGCTGGACGACGACATCGCCTATGTACGGCTGCGCGGATTCGCCCCCGACTCCGCGGACCGGGTCCTGCGGGCGATCGCCCGGCTGCGCAAGGGCCGTACGCTGTCCGGCGTCGTGCTGGACCTGCGCGGCAACGGCGGCGGCAGCCCCACGGAGGCGACCAGGCTGGTGAGCGCGTTCGCCCACGGCAAGGTCACCGCCCACCTGTGCACGCCGGACGACACGTGCGAGGCCCTGCGCACCGACGACACCGTCGAGCTGGTCGGCCTGCCGCTGGCCGTGCTCACCGACCGCGGCTGTGCCTCGGCCTGCGAGCACTTCAGCTCCGCGATCAAGGATCTGCGGGCCGGCCTGCTGATCGGCACCAGGACCGCCGGCGTGATCTCCGGGCCGGCGCGGCCGTACCAGCTTGGCGACAACACCACGCTGAGCTTCCCCAGCAAGCACCATCTGGGGCCAGGCCGCGAGGTGATCGACCGGATCGGCGTGGCCCCCGACCACCACGTCGTCCTGTCTCAGGAAGACGCGGCCACCGGACGCGACCCCGCCCTGGCCAAGGCCCTGACCCTGCTGCACCAGTGAAGGGACTCCCGATGAGACACCTCCTGGCCGTCGCCGCGGGACTGGCCGTCCTCACCACCTCCGCGTGCTCCGCGCCCCCGCCGCCTCGCGCCGCCGCTTCGCCGACCATCCCGACCGGCCCCGCCACCCTGCCCGCCCCCGTCGGCCCCCACCCGGTCGGCACCACCGTCCTCCAGCTGAAGGACACCTCCCGCCCCGACCCCTGGAACCTCGACGCCGACGCCAGAGAGCTCAAGGTCACCCTGTGGTACCCGGCCGAGCGGAAGGACGGGCCGCGGGCGCCGTACATGACGAAGAAGGAGTCGGAGCTCCTGCTGCGCGGCAAGCGGATCCCGGGCGTGCCCGCCGACACCCTGAGCAAGACCCGGACGAACGCCGTCCAGAACGCCGAACCCACGGGGCGGAAACTTCCGCTGGTGGTGCTCTCTCCCGGCTTCACCAACCCCGTGAGCACGCTCACCTCCCTGGCCGAGGACCTGGCCGGCCGGGGCTACGTGGTGGCCGGGATCGACCACGCCTACGAGAGTCACGCCACGACCCTGACCGGCGGGCGGGTCGCCGAGTGCCTCGCCTGCGACAGCGACAGCGACCCTGGCTTCGGTACGGGGGCGGTCGCGGGCCGGGCGGCCGACGTCTCCTTCGTCCTCGATCAACTGCCCGCGAAGTGGGATGGTTCCTCCCGGATCGACCGGTCCAGGATCGCCATGGTGGGCCAGTCGCTGGGCGGGGCGAGCGCTTTGGCGGCCATGGCGAAAGACTCCCGGGTGCGGGCCGGCATCGACATGGACGGCACCACCTACGCCCGGATCCCCAAGGGCGGGCTCTCCCGGCCGTTCATGTTCCTGGGCTCGGAGAAGCACGTACCAGGAGGCCCCGACACCTCGTGGGAACGCGACTGGAAGCTGCTGACCGGGTGGAAGCGCTGGATCGTGCTGACGGGCGCGGAACACCAGTCCTTCACCGACGCCCCGCTGCTGGCGGACGTCCTCGGGATCAAGCCCGCGTACGGCGTGCTGCCCGCGGCCCGCGCCGCCGAGCTCACCCGCACCTACGTGGCGGCCTTCCTCGACCAGCACCTGAAGTCTCAGCCCCAGCCGCTCCTGGACAAGCCGTCATCGCGCTACCCCGAGGCCAAACTCTGCCCCGCGGCCTGCGATCGACCCTGAGCCCAGGCCCCCGACGCGTTCGCGAAGTCAGCCCGGGCGGGTGCCCGGCAGGATTTCCACGCGGATGTCGTCTTCTTCCTTGACGACGACGGTGCGGCCGTTGCCGGCGGACCATTCGGCGAGGGTGACGGCGGGGATCAGGTAGTAGGTGTCGCCGCGCGCGAGCAGCAGGCGCAGGCCCTTGTAGCGGTACTTGTATCCGCCTTCGCCGAAGGGCTCGCGGTCGACGTTGGGGACCCTGAGGGCCAGGGTGTCCGCGGTGTAGAGGGCGACCTGGGGCCGGTCGTCGAGGCCTTCTATGAGGGCGCGGGCCGAGCGGGTGCCCCGGTCGGCGGCGTACAAGGCCGCCGTCCACAGCAGGCAGAAGACGGCGATGGTGGCGGCCACGGCGAAGGCGATGTGGCCCAGCGGGGTGCCGCGTGCGGGCCAGGTGAGCAGCAACGGCCCGACGATGACCAGCGCCAGCAGCAGATAGGTGTTGACGGTCAGCAGGTGTAGCGAGATGAGGACCAGGCCCAAGGCGGCCGCCGTCAGGGCGGCGCCCACGCGAGCAGGGTCGCCCAGCAGGCGCGCGAGGCGGTGCGCACCGGCCACGGTGGCGAAGGCGCGCAGCCGGGCGGGAAGCCGCGGCCGCAGGACGGCACGCCGGCCGGCCGCGGTCAGCAGCAGCGGCAGGGCCGTCACCCAGGGCAGGAACGCCGGGGAGAACAGGTTGAGCCCGTACAGCGCGTACTCGTCCGGACGGTAGTTCAGGTCCGTCGGCTTGAGGAAGAACGGCCGCAGATAACCGTCCAAGTAGGCCCAGCCCATGTAGATCAGGGCGGCCCCGGAGGTGGCGAGCAGCAGAGTGATCAGCGCTACCATGTCGAGCGGCCGGGGCGGCTCCGGCCTGGACCGTTCGCCGGGACTGAGGTCGTGCGCGGACGCTTCGGTCGTCATGGCGACGTGGTCGCCTGCGCCACCGGCTCGGACACGGTCACCTCCCGTGCCGGATCGGACATGATCACCTGCGGTGCCGGCTCGGACATGGTCACCTCTGGTGCCGGCTCGGGCTCGCGCACCGAGGGGGACGGCGAGTTGGCCGGCGGTGACGTCGACGGCAGCGGCACCGTGATCGTGGGCTCGGGAACGCGCGATCGCTTGACCGATGGGCACGGGACGCTGACCGGGTCCCCGCCACCGCTCAGGCACGGGGGCGGCGTGCGACCCGGAGTGTGATCGGGGGTGCGGACCTGCTTGGACCGCTCGGGACGTGCAGGGCTGGTCTCGTCGCTGGGGGATGAGGAGGCGGTCACCGTGTCCGTGGTGGACGGGGATGCGGCATCGCCGCATCCGGCGGCTCCGGCGAGCACTGCTAACACGCCTGCCGTCATGACGATGCCTGCCCGCGACAGCCCCACGCGCACTTCCTCGCCTACTGGATCGCCTCCGCTCACGGTGCAGACGTTACGACAGGAGGCCGATGAACAGGGGTTATTTCAGAATGTAACTGTATCGACACGCTACTCGACGTAGTCCGGGTTCGGGAGTGAAAGTGCAGGGGCGGGACTGCGCATGAGCTCCGGGTCCAGGCGAATGCCGCTTTCTGCTTCGACTGCGGCCAGGCAGGCTGCGACGATGTCCACCGACGCGTCTGCCTCCTCGCTGTTGTAGCACCTGGTGAAAAGGTCGATGTAAGCACTCAACGGACCGAGGAGCTCGGTCCAGGGTGTGAAAGGTATGGAGGCCGGTTCGGGGCCTTCCAGATCGCCCACAGTTGCTCCGTAGCGGACGTGCATGCTGGTGTAGCCGTTGATGTCGAAGGCCACATGCCAGTGCCGGAAGCCTTCGCCGCCCAGCCGGTCGGTCACCTGCCGGCGCTCGGGTGTGGGAACATTCTCATCCAGAGTGACGATGCCGGCGCCGACCCGATGAAGAGAAATGCTGTCGTCAGTGTGCGGTAGCTCGTCCGGGCCTTGCAGGTCGGCGGCGGTGTATCCCATGCGACGCACGGCATCTTCGACGGTGAGGACGCCCGAGTCGGGGATCGTCACCGTGTATGCCATGTCCTCACCGAACTGATCGAGCGCGTCAGTGTAACGAGCGACGATTTCGTTCAACTCGACTCGCCAGCCTTTCTTCATGCAAAGAAGCGTTCCCCAGGATCGGTGTTCGGCCGCCGTTGATTCTGGTTCAGAGGCCGTTCGCCGATGGCATGGCCAGCAGGATGATGACGGCGAGTGAGCCGAGTGTCGCCAGAACGAGGCGCGTGGCGACCACCGTGCGGAACCAGGGAGGATACGCCACTACGGCGGCGTCTACCAGCGCCTTGGCGTCGAGGCCGCGTAGCTCCAGGTCGCCGGATTTCCTGGCTGACGCTTCGAGGAACCGCGTCGTGAACACCTCTCCCGGCATGATCAGGCACCCGAGCACGAAGACGACCGCCTGGAAGATCCACGACAGGATCCGGCCGGTGTCGATTCCGGACAGATTGAGCCAGGCGAGGGCGATGAGGCACAGCCCGATGGACATCGCGACGACGACGCTGGCGCGGCTCGCGCCGAAGTCGATCCGGTGGCGGGCCAGGAGCGCGGGCGGCAGTCCCTGTCTGGCGATCTCCGTCTCGGCCGCCGTCTGCGCGGCCGGGCCGTGGCGACGGCCGACGACGGGGATGAGGAAGAACGTTCCCGCGAGCAGAAGCTGCAGTATCGACGCGGACAGCACGGCGATCGGCATCACGAAGCACCCCCATCGAAGGACTTGCACAGTGTTCAAGTGGAAGCGTAAGCCCGTACTTGAACACTGTGCAAGTGCTGACTCGAACGCTGTGCAAGAGCGCCCTATCCTGGGCGGATGCCACGCGAAACGTTGACCCGCGAACAGATCGTCCGAGCGGCCGTCGAACTGCTGGACAGCAAGGGCATCGAGGGCCTGAGCATGCGCCGGCTCGGCAACCGCCTCAACTCCGCGGCGACGGCCGTCTACTGGCACGTCAAGAGCAAAGACGATCTCCTCGTGCTCGCCGCCGACGCGGTCTGGGCGGAGATCGAGCTGCCCGATCTGGACGAGGTCACCTGGCGGACGGCGGCCACGACCATGGCCACAGATCTGTACGCGATGATCGTCCGGCACCCCTGGCTCGTCCCCGCCATGAGCACCCATCTGCTGTACGGCCCCGGCAAGGCCCGCCATGACGACCACCTGCTCGCCGTCTACCAGGCGGCCGGCTTCACCGGACGGGACGCGGAGCAGGCGATGAAGACCGTCTTCACCTTCGTCCTGGGCACCGCCCTCGGCGTGGCATCCGAGGCAGCGTGGAAGGCGCGGCTGCGCCGTACCGGTGGCGACGAGACGGAGGAGGTGCGGAGCATGGTGGCGCGGGCGACCGAGATCGCGATGCGCTTTCCCCGGCTACGCGCTCACAGCGCGGACGACGAGCCCGCCCCGACGCCTGACCAGGATCTTGAGTTCGGCCTGCGAACGATTCTCAACGGTCTCCGAGCCGAACTCAGTGATCGCCAGTCGTAGCGAAGCTCGGGGCGGCACCTATCTCAGCACATGACCCATTTGGCGGACTTCGACCGCCGCTGCGGCGAGGTGAGCTGGAAGACGACCCTGTGTGCGGTGCCCAGGTCCATTTTGACCTGCTTCTTTGAGCCGAAGTAGTCGCTGCGGCCGTAGGAGGGGAGGCGTCTGGTGCCCTTCTTGAAGACCTTGCCGTCCACGATCCACCGGTAGGAGAACTTGGCTCCCGGCTTGGGTCCGTCCAGGCCGATGCCGAAGCTCACCGGGCCGTAGTAGCACGTGACCCCGTCCTGGTTGATCCTGGACGCGCCGGCGACGCGTACGTAGGCGAGGGAGAACGAGCCGGCCGCCTTGGTCTTGCTCGGCGCCTGGTGCGCAGCCACCGGCTGTGCCGTCGCAGGGGCGTTGCCGACGAGGACACCGGCTGCCACGGACGCGGCGACCGCGGTGGAGATGAGCGGGAACCGTGGCTTCCGGCGGGGGTGGGCGGCCGGGGCAGCTTCTGTGCGCGGGGTTTCTACGTTCGGCATGAGGAGAGCGGCTCCTGTGACGGTTGCAATGATCTGCCGCACGATAGCGGGATCTTGTCAGGTTCGCGCGTGACTTCACGCGAGGGCGTACGGCCTCGGCCCGGATGAGCGTGGTCACGGTCGCGGGCATCCTGTGGGCCCTGTACTGGGGACTCCTGCTTCCCTGGCCTCCGTGGTCGCGACCGCGATCCACTCGGGAACCGCGACAGAACCGCGAGGTCAGCCGATAGGGCCCGATCGCCGCGAGCGGCGCGCTACGACCTCGTGTCGCACCTTGTCACAGCGGGCGGCGCAGCCCGTCCAGCACCAGGGTGATGACATCGTCGGCCTCGGCCCGCCAGCCGGGCCGGTCGTGAGCCGCGCCGATGCCGTGCAGCGCCATCATCACGGCGCCGGCGCCCACGTCGTCGCGCACGGCGCCGTCTCGTACGGCGGCGGCCACCAGGTCGGTGACGGCCTGCTCCAGCGCCCGGCTGCCCTCGGCGAGGGTGCCCGAGTGATCGGCCATGAGCGTGGCCAGCGTCCTGGCCAGGCCCTGGTGGGCATCGATGTGGTCGACCATGTCGCGCAGGAAGGTCGCCAGCGCCTCCGCGGCGGGCAGTGCGGCCCGGAGCCGGCGGGCGCGGTCGCACAGCGCGGCGACCTCCCCGTGGTAGACCGCCTCGGCCAGTGACTCCCGGGTGGGGAAGTGGCGATAGAGCGTGCCGGTGCCCACCCCGGCCAGGCGGGCGACGTCGTCGAAGCGGATGTCGAAGAAGTCGCCCGCGTCGAAGAGCTCCCGTGCTTTGGCGATCAGGACCTCGCGGTTGCGCCGGGCGTCGGCCCGCAGCGGCTTGTCGGCGGTCATGCGCTCCCTCGCGTTGACAAATGGAGATGGTCTCCATATTTTTGAAAATGGAGATAGTCTCCAGATCGATCGTACCCCACGAGGTGCAGCGTGAAGATCCTGATGTTCGGCCGAGGTGTGATCGCCACCGTCTACGGCTGGGCCCTGGAGCAGGCGGGACATGAGGTCGAGTTCTACGTCCGGCCTGGCCGCGCGGCGACGTACGGAGACGCGGTGGACCTCGACCTGACCGACCTGCGGCGCCGGGTGTGGGGACGGCGCGTCGTCGAGAAGTGGCCGGTGCGCTACCGCGAGGAGCTGGAGCCGGAGCACGACTTCGACCTGATCGTGCTCAGCGTGCCGCACCACCGCCTCCCGGAGGCGACGGCCTTCCTGTCCCCGCGTGCCGGCCGGGCCACGGTGCTGGTCTTCGGCAACCTCTGGACCGAACCGTCGGCCGCGATCGGCGCACTCCCTATTGACCGGATCGCCTGGGGCTTTCCCCAGGCCGGTGGCGGGTTCGGCGCGGACGGCGTGCTCCGTGGGATGCTGCTGCCGTCGGTCGTCTTCGGCACTTTCGACCGGCCCCCGACCGATCGGGAGCGGACCGTGCGCCAGGCGTTTCGCGAGGCCGGGTTCAGGATCAAGGAGCGGCCCGACTTCCGCGGCTGGCTGTGGGTCCATTTCGCGGCGGACGCCGGCCTGTTCTCGCAGGGCGTGCGGCTGGGGTCCCTGTCCAAGCTGGCCGGGGCGACGGGCGACCTGCGCGAGGCGCTGCTGGCCGGCCGCGAGCTGCTGCCGCTCCTTGAGGCACGCGGCGTCGACCTGCGCCGTCACCGGGGTGGTGTGCTGCTGTTCCGGGCGCCCACCTGGCTGACGGCCCCCGTGATCGCCTGGCTGACCGCTCGTTTCGCCCCCGTACGCACGAGCTTCGCGGCGCACTCCGACCCCGAGGCCGCGGAGCCGCGCGAGGTCTGCCGGGACACCCTGGCGGAAGCACGACGGCTGGGCATCTCGGCGCCGCGACTGGAAGCGGCGGAACCGCACTTCGCCCGAGAGGCGACGGGCCGCGGGTGAATTGGCTGTCCAGGATCCCTCTATCGGAAGGAAGAGTGATGACCACCACCGAGAAGTACGAGTTCCCCATGGCCCGCACGTGCCCGTTCGCGCCGCCGCCCGCCTACGAGGAGATCCGCGAAGAAGATCCGGTCTCGCGGGTACGCCTGCCCGACGGCGGGTGGGCCTGGGCGGTCACCCGCCACGAAGACGTACGGACCGTGCTGAACGACCGGCGCTTCAGCGCCCATCGGCAACATCCGGACTTCCCGCAGCTGGTCAAGGGCGAGGCGGCGTCCCGGCGGCCGGACGCGGAGCGCTTCCTGATCGAGATGGACGCGCCCGAGCACGGGCCGGCGCGCAGGGCCGTGCTCGGCGAGTTCACGGTGCGCCGGTTGGAGGCGCTGCGGCCGCGGATCCAGGAGATCGTCGACGGGCAGATCGACGAGCTGCTGGCCGGCATGGGTGCCGAAGAACCCCCCGAGCGCGTACGGTTCCCCGTGCGACTGCCGCCAATGCCAGTTTTCTACCGGACCGTTCGGCATGAGCAGCAGTTCGGGCCCCTGCTCGCCGGCGCGCAACTCCAGCGAGTCGGACCGTCCTCGCCGTCGGCGTAGGTCTCCACCATGTGCCGGCGCACCGAACGCAGATGCGCGTCCCCGGTCGGCAGTCCAGCGCGCAACACCGGCCCGAGGTGCTCGCGGTGCGGCGGCTCCACGCCGTCCTGCCACTCCCAGCCCATTCCTGCCACCAACTCGCGCATGGCCGGCTCGGTCCACCCTTCGGTGCGGGCCTCCCGCAGCCGCCGCGCCAGCTCCGCCAGCGCCTCGTCATCGAGCCGCATCAGCACCTCCTCCAGGAAGTCTTGTCCGCGCGTAGCCGTAGCACTATCTCGTACGCCTACGACGATCGCGTTTCCTCGGAACGGTGCGAAGGCCCGAACGGCCGTCCGATGCAGGCGTGGGTCTTAAACGGCACCGCTTCCAAGCGGCCACATGTCGTGGTTCCCGCATTCCGCCGTGATCTCGGCCGTCGTCTGAGCCGCGGCGACGAAGTCCTCGACCACCGGCGAGGTGCGCGATGCCGCCACCGCGAGGCACACCTGTTCGGGCGCCAGATCCGGGATGGGCACGTAGCTGATGTCCGGACGTGAGTAGAACACGGTCTCAGAACGCCCCACGAACGAGATGCCCCGGCCGGCCGCGACGTGCTCGAGCTTCTCCTCCACCCCGCGCACCCGGAGTCCGGAGTCGGGGAGCGGGCGCCTGGTGGGCCGCGTGCTCGGGCCGGCATGCCAGATCAGCGGCTCGCCGGCCAGGTCGGCCTCGGTGACCTGCTCCTTGCCGGCCAGCCGGTGACCGGCGGGCAGCGCCACCATGAGCGGCTCGGTGTAGAGCGGAGTCAGGCGCAGGCCGGTCTCGTCGATGGGCAGCCGTACGTAGCCGACGTCGACGCGACCGTCCAGCAGCATCAGGGCCTGGTCGTCCCACTCCATCCGCTGCACGTCCACGACCACGTCCGGGTGCCGGGCCTCGAACACCCGCGCTGCCGGGATGACCGGGATGCCGGTGCGAAAGCCGACCACCAGCCGCCGGGCGCCGCGGGCGGCCACCGACACCCGGCGCCGGACCGCGTGCGCGGAGGCGAGCAGCGGGCCGGCGTCGTCCAGCAGTTGCCGGCCCGCGTCGGTCAGCGCCACGCCGTGGCTGTCCCTGGTGAACAGCGAGGAGCCGAGATCCTTTTCCAGCGCGCGGATCTGCCGGCTGAGCACCGGTTGCGCGATGTGCAGCTCATCGGCGGCGCGGCCGAAATGCAGCCTGTCGGCGACGGCGACGAAGTAGCGCAACTTGCGCAGGTCCAGATCCATGGAGCCTCCCGGTCCGGCGATGCCTCCAGGGTATCGCCACAGCTGGAAGAGGTCTTGGACACCCACTCGGGGCCAATGGCATCGTTGATCGGGCCCGAGTGATCTCGGTCCAAGAATTCGGAATCAGAATGAGCACGTCGGCG
This sequence comes from Nonomuraea maheshkhaliensis, assembly GCF_039529435.1. Taxonomy (NCBI): domain Bacteria; kingdom Bacillati; phylum Actinomycetota; class Actinomycetes; order Streptosporangiales; family Streptosporangiaceae; genus Nonomuraea; species Nonomuraea maheshkhaliensis. The sequence continues at coordinate 44,589 of NZ_BAAAMU010000038.1, read as the reverse complement.
GTTCGGGTTTGTCGCGCGGCGCGATTTTCTGGTCTCGTGAAGACACCCATTATTTCACCGGAGTTGTTATGGGAAAACTTGATGGAAAAGTAGCGGTGATCACCGGCGGATCCACCGGCATGGCACTGGCCGGCGCCAAACTGTTCGTCGAGGAAGGAGCGTACGTCTTCATCCAGGCCCGGCGTCGGGAAGCACTGGACGACGCCGTCAGGCAGATCGGCCGCAACGTCACCGCCGTCCAGGGTGACGCCGCCGACTTGGACGACCTGGACCGCCTGTACGACACCGTCAAGCGGGAAAAGGGTTCGATCGACGTGCTGTGGGCCAGCGCAGGGATGGGCGAACCCGCCGTTCTCGGCGAGATCACCGAGGAACAGTTCCACCGCGCCTTCTCGCTCAACGCGCGCGGCACCCTGTTCACCGTGCAGAAGGCACTGCCGCTGATCAACGACAACGGCTCGATCCTCATGACCGGATCCAACGCCTCCCTCGGCGCCTTCCCCGGCTGGAGCCTCTACGCGGGCAGCAAGGCCGTCCAGCAGGCATGGGCCCGCGTCTGGCTGAACGAACTGCGTGACCGCAAGATCAGGGTCAACGTCCTGACCCCCGGCCAGGTCGCCACCACCAAACAGGAAGAACTGTTCGACGAGGCGACCAGGGCCGCATTCGAGTCCCTCATCCCCCGGGGCACGATGGGCCGTCCCGAAGAAATCGCCACCGTCGCCCTGTTCCTCGCCTCCGACGACTCCAGTTACGTCAACGGCCTGGAACTGATCGCCGACGGCGGCACCACCGCCATCTGAAGAAAGGAGCACATCCATGAGCAGCATCACCCTCATCGGTACGGGGAACATGGCCCGTACCATCGGCACGCTCGCGGTGGCGGGCGGCAACCTCGTCGAGGTCATGGGACGCGATCAGTCCAAGGCCGATGACCTGGCCAGGGCTCTTGGCGGCGGCGCGAGCGCGGGCAAGTGGGGCGCCGTCCCGGCCGGGGACATCGTCATCACGGCCCTGCTGCACGACGGAGTCGTTCCGGTCGTCACCGAGTACGGAGACGCCCTCGCGGGCAAGGTCATCGTCGACATCAGCAATCCCTTCAACGCCACGTTCGACGGACTGATTCACGGCGAGGAGACCTCGATCGCGCAGGAGGTCGCCAAGGTGGCCCCGGCCGGCGCCGGCGTGGTGAAGGCGTTCAACACCATATTCCGTAATGTCCTGGAGAACGGCCGGCCCGACGTCTTCATCGCCGGCGACAACGCACAGGCGAAGGCGGGCGTGGCGGCATTCATCGAGAGCCTCGGGCTGCGTCCGGTCGACGTCGGCGGCCTGAGAATGGCGCACTGGCTGGAAGGAATGGGCCTGGTCACGGTGAGCCTCGCCGGCAATGGGATCGGCCACTGGGACTTCGCTCTAGGCGTCAACGAGTTCACCGGCTGAGCCGCCGGCGAACAGGGTGGTGGATCACCGATTTGCTGAGGCCGGTTCGCCGAGGTCGCGGGTGATCCAGCCGGGGGTGTCGAAGCGCACGGGCAGGGTGCCCACCAGCGCTGACAAGTGGGCTTCCAGGGTTGTGAGCTCGGCGGCGCCGATCTTCTGGCCCCACTGCTCGCGCAGTTCGTCGAAGATGGCCTCGCCCTGGCGCATCACCTCGTAGCCGAGCGGGGTGACCTGGAGGCGTTTGCGGCGGGCGTCCTCGGGGTCGGTGTCGCGGGCCACGTAGCCGCGCTCCTGCAGCACCGCGATGGTCCTGGCGGCCGACTGCTTGGAGATCGACAGGCGGCGTCCCAGCTCTGAGGCATTGTCGGCGCCCGCGGCGATGGCCCGCATCGCGAAATCGTGAACGGGACGCACGTCCTCGAAACCCCGCCGCTCCAGCTCCTCGATCGCGGCGTCCACGAGCGTACGGAAACCTCCGAGCAGCAGCAGGGCGAGATCGGCGCCAGAACGAGACATGGACGAAGACTACGGCACCGCCTGGACAAAAGACAGTCAGGGTGTCTATATTTCGACACCCTGACTGTCGAATTGAGGAGAGTCCATGGCCGGAGCCACACTTCCGGGGGTCACCCACCACAGAGCCGAGGTCAACGGGACGACCCTGCACTACGTCGCCACGGGCACCGGCGGGCCCCCGATCCTGCTGGTGCACGGATTCCCGGAGACCTGGTGGACGTTCCACAGGCTCATCCCGCTGCTCGCCGTCCACCATCGCGTCTTCGCCGTCGACCTGCGCGGATTCGGCGACTCCGGCAACGGACCGGGCGCGTACGACAGCGCGACCGCGGCCGAGGACCTCCACCAGCTGATCGCCCACCTCGGCGCCGGCCCCGTCCACCTCACCGGGCAGGACATCAGCGGCGCGACCGTGTTCCGCCTGGCCGCCACCCATCCCGAGGACGTGCTCAGCCTCACCGGCATCGAGATGGGCCTGCCCGGCTTCGGCCTGGAAGCGCTGGCCGACGTCACCCGTGGCGGCGCCTGGCACATCGGAGTCCTCGCCGCGCCCGGGATCCCGGAGCTGTTGCTCACCGGCCGCGAACGCGAGTTCCTCGGACGGCACGCGTTCCCGTCCATGACCGCGACCCCGGACGCGTTCACCGAGACCGACATCGAGGAGTTCGCCCGCACCTATGCACGCCCCGACGGCTGGCGCGGCGCGATCGGCCTCTACCGCTCGATGCTGAGCGAGGGCGCCGAGATCCAGTCCCTCGCGCAACAGCCCGGGCTGAAGGCACCGGTGCTCGCGGTCGGCGCCGGCGGCGGCCCCTTCACGGCCGACACCATGTCGCGAGCCGCGTCGGCGGAGATCCGGTCCGTGCAACTCGACGGCGTGGGCCACTACGCGGCGATGGAGGCCCCAGAGGCGCTGGCCAAGGCGCTCCTCGAGTTCATCGGGAGCGTCGGGGCCGCCTGAGGGCGGAAGTCGGTACGGTCTCAGGAGGACGTGATCAATGGGTACGACGCGCGTTCAGGAAGATCGGTTCGCCGTGGTAGGTCAGCAGCAGAACTTGAGGTAGTTCTGCAGGTCGCCGAGGATGCGGGCGACGCTGTCGCGGTCACCTCGGTAGAGCACTTCCTTGCCGGCGCGGCGGGAGGTGACGATGCCGCCGCGCCGGAGCAGGGCGAGTTGCTGGGAGGCGGCGGACTGGCTGATGCCGGCGCGTTCGGCGACCTGGTTGACCGACAGCTCGGCTCCTCGGGCGAACAGCAGCATGATCTGCTGGCGGGTCTCGTTGGCCAGGGCCTTGAGGAAGTCCTGGGTGGCCTGCGGCAGTTGTGGCGCGCACGTGGCGCCTGCTGTTTCGTCCGTCGTCGCAGCCGTCATCGCAGCCGTCGTCGATGCCGCCGGCGCGGCTGGTGATGTCGTGGGCTCGGCCATGCCTGCTCCCTCCTGTCCACCGCAGCCTACCTCTCGTACCAATTTATTGACATATTATGAAATGACGGTACGTTCTGCGGCATGCCCAACGACAACGACCGCATCCTGATCGCCGGGGCCGGGCAGTCGGGCCTGGCCGCCGCGCACGCCGCCCTGGAGCAGGGGCTACGCCCCGTGCTGCTGGAGGCATCCGGCCGGGCGGCCGGATCCTGGCCGCGTTACTACGACAGCCTCGCCCTGTTCTCGCCCGCCCGCTACAGCGGCCTGCCCGGCATGCCCTTCGACGGCGACCCCGAGCGCTATCCGCGCCGCGACGAGGTCGTCGCCTACCTGGAACGCTACGCCGCCGCCCTGATCGAGCGCGGTGCCGAGTTGCGCACCGGCGCTCGCGTCGAAGTCGTCCAGCCCGGCACGAGCGGCTTCCTCGTGCGGCTGGCCGACGGGCAGGACCTGGCCGCCTTCGCCGTGGTCGCGGCCAGCGGCTCCTTCGGCCGCCCGCACCGGCCCGCCCTGCCCGGCCTGGACGCTTTCGCGCGCCCGGTGCTGCACGTCGCCGACTACCGCTCGCCGGCCTCGCTGCCCGGTGAGCACGTCATCGTGGTCGGGGCGGGCAACTCGGCGGTCCAGGTCGCGTACGAGCTGGCCGCCGAGCGTCGGGTGACCTTGGCCGGCCGGGCGCCGATCCGGTTCGTCGAGCAGCGTCCGCTGGGCCGGGACCTGCATTTCTGGTTCCGGGTGACCGGGTTCGACCGGCTCCCGCTGGCCCGTGCCGACGCTCCGCCCGCCTCGCCGGTGCTCGACGACGGCCGCTACCGCCGGGCCTTGCGCGAGCGCCGGTACGTGCGGCGGGCGATGTTCAGCCGGCTGGACGGCGATCAGGTCGTCTGGTCCGACGGCCGGCGCGAGCGCGTCGACGCGGTGCTGCTGGCCACCGGGTATCGGCCGGATCTGCCCTACCTCGCCGAGATGGGCGCGCTGGATGACGACGGGCGCCCGCGCCAGCGCCGTGGCCTGTCGCTCACCCATCCGGGCCTCGGCTACCTGGGCCTGGAGTGGCAGCGTACGCCCTCCTCCAACACCCTGCGCGGGGTCGGCGCCGACGCGCGCCGCGTCGTCGCCGCACTCGCCCGCCACCTGCGCGTAAGCAGTTCACCTTCCTGATTAGACGTCCTTCTAATTTGACATCCTTCTAAGTTGTCCGGCATCCTTCCGTCGAAGCTACTTAGACAGCCGTCGAAACAAGCGCCAGTCTGCGCGAAGACGAGGAGAAGCACCATGAGCGGATGCTGCGGTCCCACCGCCGTCGAACTTGAGCCCAGCCACCAAGCCGCACACCCCGGCGACCTGCCCGTCGTGGTCATCGGCGCCGGCCCGGTCGGCCTGGCCACGGCGGCTCACCTGACCGAACGGGGCCTCGGCTTCGTGGTGCTGGAGGCGGGCGAGCAGGCGGGCGCGTCGGTGGCCCAGTGGGGGCATGTGCGGGTGTTCAGCCCGTGGAAGTACGACATCGACGCCGCCGCCCGCCGCCTGCTGGAAGCCGACGGCTGGAGCGAGCCGGACCCCGAGTGGCTGCCCACCGGCGCCGAACTGATCGACGACTACCTGGCGCCGCTGGCCGAGCTGTTCGGCGACCGGGTCCGTACCGGAGCGAAGGTGAGCGCGATCAGCAGGCTCGGCTACGACCGGGTGCGCACCGCGGGCCGCGAGCGGGCGCCGTTCCTGATCCGCCTGGCCGATGGAAGCGAGCTGCACGCCCGCGCGGTCATCGACGCCTCCGGCAGCTACGCCACCCCGAACGTGCTCGGCGCCTCCGGCCTGCCCGCCCACGGCGAGGCCGGCGCGGCGGAGCTGGTCGACCACGCGCTGCCCGACGTCCTCGGCGCCGCCCGCGACCGCTACGCAGGCAAGCACGTCCTGGTCGTCGGCGCCGGTCACTCGGCCGCCACCACCCTGCTCGCCCTCGCCCAGCTGGAGGACACCCCGATCACCTGGGCGATCCGCGCCGGCAACGCCGCCCGCGCCTACGGCGGCGGCGCCGCGGACGCGCTACCCGCCCGCGGCGCGCTCGGCACCCGTCTGCACGCTCACGTCGAAAGCGGCCGCATCCGCCTGGTGACCGGCTTCTTCACCCACAGCATCGAACGCGACGGCGCGCAAGCGCGGGTGATCAGCCGCGACCCGTCCGGCCACGAGCAGACCATCGCCGCCGAGCGCATCGTGGCCGCCACCGGCTACCGGCCCGACCACGCCATCGCGAGCGAGCTGCGCCTCGACCTCGACCCCATCCTCGGCTCCACCCGAGCCCTCGCCCCGCTGATCGACCCGAACGCGCACTCCTGCGGCACCGTCCCGCCGCACGGCGCCGACGAACTCGCCCACCCCGAGCCCGGCTACTACGCCGTCGGCGTCAAGAGCTACGGCCGCGCCCCGACCTTCCTGCTGGCCACCGGCTACGAGCAGGCACGCTCCGTCGTCGCCGCCCTGGCCGGCGACTGGGAGGCCGCCCGGGACGTGCGACTCGATCTGCCCGAGACCGGCGTGTGCTCCTCCAACCTGGCCGAGGCCCAGGAACAGCGCGTGGGCCTGGCCACCGGGGTCAGCGGCGGCCTGCTGGCCACCCCGCTGCCACTGGCCACCGCCGGGGCGTCCCGGAGCGGCGGCTGCTGCGGCTGACCCACGCCCCGAGCACTCCTAGCCCCGCCGGCCCTGCAGGCGGGTGGTCGCCGTCACGCCCACCCGCCTGATCGCCGCGCCGCGCCGACCGGCTACCACCGCCTATCATTTAGATGAATGTCGAACCACCCGTCAGACCCGGAGGCTCCCGCATGACCGCCACCCTGCCCCTCGCGCCGAAGAGCAAGGCCGCGCAGGACGCGGTGTGCTGCGCGCCGATCGCCCGCCAGCCACTCGGCGAAGGCGAGGCGGCCGAGCTGGCCGTGCTGCTCAAGGCGGTGGCCGACCCGGTCCGGCTGCGGCTGCTTTCCATGATCGGCTCCCACGCCGGAGGGGAAGCCTGCGTGTGCGACCTGACCGACGCGTTCGACCTGACCGCGCCCACCATCAGCCACCACCTGAAAGTGCTGCGCACCGCCGGCCTGATCGGCAGTGAACGGCGCGGCACCTGGGTCTACTACTGGATCGTCCCCGAGCAGGTGGCCAGGCTGGGCGCGCTGTTCACGCCGCTGGCCGAGCCCGGCCGCCTTTGACACCCTCTGACCCCGACTGCCGGAAGAGACAGCCCGGCGCCCGCAACCAGGAGTGGACGCCTCAGGTGCTCAGGTGCCGATCACGCCGCTGCGTCGTTCGATCAGCAGTACGTCCCGCCACACGCCGTGGTGGCGGCCGAGCCGCTCGCGGGTGCCCACCACGCGGAAGCCGAGGGCCTGGTGCAGGGCCAGGCTGGCGGTGTTCTCGGGGAAGACGCCGGACTGGATCGTCCAGACGCCGGCGTCCTCACTCGCGGCGATGAACGCGCTCAGCAACGCGCGGCCGATGCCGTGGGCCTGACAGCCGGGGTGGACGTAGATGCTGTGCTCGACGACCCCGGCGTAGACGGGCCGGGACGACACCCGGGATGCGGCCACCCAGCCGGTCACCTGCCCGGTGCCGGTGTCGGCGGCCACGTAGCGCAGGTGCGGCAGCCGGGCGGCGGTGAAGCCGTCCCAGCTCGGCGCGACGGTCTCGAAGCTGGCCTGCCCGGTGTCCAGTCCCGCCTGATAGACGGCCAGCACCTGTTCGGCGTCCGATTCGCGCATCGGCCGGATCTCCAGGTCGTCCCCGGCGGCGGGCTTGACGGCCTGGACGATCGCCGAGCGCACCCCGTCACCGTGGTCGGCGGTCGGGGTGATCCGCACCCCGACGAACCCGGCCGCCGCCAGCAGCTCGCGGTAGGCGGCCACCGGCAGCGCCCCGGCCACGCAGCCGATGCGCTGCTCGGCCGCCTGACGCCGGTCCGGATCGGGCTCGCCGTCCACGACCACGTCGCTGACCCCGAACCGGCCGCCGGGTCGCAGCACCCGGAACGCCTCGGCCAGCACCGCCGCCTTGTCGTCGGACAGGTTGATCACACAGTTGGAGATGACCACGTCCACCTGGCGGTCCGGCAGCGGCACCCGTTCGATCGTGCCGTGCAGGAACGTGACGTTGCCCGCCCCGGCCTGTCGGGCGTTGCGGCGGGCCAGGGCCAGCATGTCGGGGCTGGCGTCCAGCCCGTACACGGTGCCGGACGGGCCGACGCGGCGCGCCGACAGCAGCACGTCGATCCCGCCGCCCGACCCCAGATCCAGCACCGTCTCCCCGTCGCGCAACTCGGCGACGGCCACCGGATTGCCGCACCCCAGGCTCGCCCGCACCGCCGCCGCGGGCAGCGCGCCGGTGTCGTCGTAACCGGCCGCGCCGAAACCACCCTGATCGAACTCACCTTCCGGGCAGTCGGCGACGTCCTGCCCGTCCAGCGCCGCCCGCGCCAGACGCGAGTAGCGCGCCACGACCTCGTCCTGTGCCATGGGAAAGCTCCTTCACTCGCAGGTGGGCGCGGCCGGGACAGGCTTGCCCATCACCACGTCGGCCGCTGTGGGGAAGCAGCTCACGCAGTTGTCGTTGATCCGGTACAGGCTGGAGGTGCCCTGCCGCTCGACCAGCACGAACCGCACCTCGGCCAGGATCTTCAGATGGTGCGAGACGGTGGACTGGCCCACCCCTGACGCGGCCACGATCTCGCCCACGCTCATCGGCTCGCGCCGCCGGGCCAGCAGCGACACGATCTGGATGCGGGTGGCGTCGGCCAGGGCCTTGAACCAGCTCGCGTACTCCTCGGCCTCCGCCCGCGGCAGAGGCTCCTTCTCCTCATTCATCGTCCATCGACGATATTCGATGAACTGGGAAAGAGGAACCCCGTTGTCGTCCGTGCCGATGGATCAGGAGGCCGGTTCGACGCGTGAATGCTGTGCCTGAAACCAGTCAGTGGCGATGTCGGTCTCTGTGACGCGCCCGATCAGCGTGAGGGCCGAGCTGACGCTCTCATCCATCTCCACGAGATCGTCCGGGCTTCGGCCTCGGTGTTGATGACGATCGTGCGGCCGTCGCGGGCGTGACCGCCACGGTCAGCGTCCGCACGCGATCCGGATGACGTACGGCGACGTTGAGCGCCAGAGCGCCGCCGAACGAAGTCCCCAGCACGTGCGCCTTGTCGATTCCGAGCGCGTCCAGGAATCGTGCGGAATCGAGGGCGACGAGCGGTGACAGTGCGGTGACGGCCGGCGACAAGGAATCCGAGCACGAAGCCCGGCTCGGCCGGGACACCCGGCACGGGGGCGGCTCCGGCGGTGAGGAACGCGCCGCCGGCCTGGAAGCCCACGGCGAACCCGATCACGCGGGCCACCAGGACGCAGGCTCGTGGCGATGCGGGCGCTGAGGTTCTCCCGCGCGCCGCCGGGGGTCGTCACGACGAGCTCGACGTGGTCGCCGGTCTGCGTGAACGACTGCACCTGGTGCTGGCGACGAACATCGACGTCGAGTTCGGCGGCCCGCTCGGTCAGGACGCGTTCGATGTCGCGCTGGTTGATCGCCAGCCCGAGCATCGGGTCGGCGTCGCCCAGGACGTGCAACGGCAACGGCAATGTCGCGAAGTAGAAGCCGGGGAGCGGCTTCGGGATCGCCGATCCGCCGAACCGCTCGTACAGGCCGCGGTCGTCGAGCAGCCGTATGACCTGCCCGCCCAGGCCGTGGGCCTTGTCCGCCTGATCCGGCCGGGGTAGCCGCTCGAGCATCACAGGCCGATGCCGGCCAGCCTGAGCTCGCAGGCCAGGAACAGTCCGACCGGTCCTGCTCCGACGACGACGTCGATCACGCGCCCGCCTGACTTAAGAGATGGATTCATTCCTTGTTGCGCTCAACGTGCAGCCGTGCAACAAGGAACGCAAACCGCTCCCATGGTGGTGGGGGTGAGTGCTGCCGACGGTGACGCCGCCCGGGTCAAACAACGGCGCCGGGGCGTGGAACTCGAGCACGCCGTGCTCTCCGCGGCGTGGGACGAACTGGTCGCGGTCGGCTACGCGAGGCTGACCATGGAGTCCGTCGCCGCGCGGGCACGAACCGGCACCGCCGTGCTCTACCGCCGCCGGGCCAACAAAGGATCAGCTGGTGCTCGCCGCCATCGAGCACTACCGCAACAGCCATCCGGTCGCCGTCCCCGACACCGGCTCGTTGCCCGGCGACCTGCAGGCGCTGCTGACCAGCATGAGCGAGGCCCGCGCCACCTTTTTCGCGATAGCGGCGGCCACCGCGTTCTCGGGTCTGCTCGCCGACGCCGCCCTGACGCCGGCGGAGCTACGCGACCGGATCCTCGGCGGCGCGCCGCTCTCCATCGCCCGGGTCGTATATCGGCGCGCGCACGACCGTGGGGAGATCGACCTGGGAAGCATCCCGCCCGCTGTGCTCGCCATGCCGTTCGACCTGGTGCGCCACGATCTGCTCATGGACCTGAGGCCCTTGGAGCCCGCACGCATCCACTCGATCGTCAACGACCTCTTCATGCCGCCGGCCCAGCGACGAAGCGTGAAGCCCAGACGCAGGTCGCCCACGCCGACCGTCAGATGAGCCTGACAGGCCGTCTCGTACCACGCAATGGACACGACGGGTGGCCGGTCTGACCGGGAGGAACGTTGGCAGCCCAGCTAGGATAGGACTATTTCGTCCCAATATTACAGAATCTTGCGGTGTCTTCGCTGGTCTAGTAGTTCATCGCTGATATTCTGACGGACGATATAGTCCATAAACGGCCGTTCAAAAACTCGCGGCGAGGACTGGATGCAGGGAGGTGCCGGATGAAAGCGATCGTGGTGACTGACCGGCTTGCCGGAACGGCTGGGATGAAGCTGGTAGAGCGGCCCGAACCGCAGGCGGCTAGGCTCGCCAGCCTCTCGGGCGCGAACTACGGCGATGTCGTCGTTGAGGTTCATGCGTCCGGATTCACCTGGGATGAGCTCTCGTGGCCCTCGACCTGGACCGACCGCCTCGGCCGTGACCGGACGCCGTCGATCCCCGGCCACGAACTGGCCGGAGTGGTCAGCGCCCTCGGCTACGGCACGACAGGGCTGTCGGTGGGTCAGCGGGTGTTCGGCCTCACGGACTGGACTCGTGACGGCACGCTGGCGGAGTACGTAGTCGTCGAGGCGCGTAACCTCGCACCGCTCCCGGGCGACGTCGACTTCGCGATAGGCGCGAGCGTCGTGATGTCGGGGCTGACCGCGTGGCAGGGACTGTTCGAGCACGGCCGCCTCCGGGCGGGGCAGAGCGTCCTTGTGCACGGCGCGGCCGGTGCAGTCGGTTCGATGGCGACGCAGCTCGCCCGCGAGGCCGGCGCGTATGTCATCGGCACCGGACGCGATGCCAGCCGGCAGACGGCGCTCGACTTCGGCGCGCAGGAGTTCGTCGACCTTGAGGCCGACGCCCTGGAAGACATCGGTGAAGTCGATCTGGTGTTTGACATCTTCGGCGGAGACATCGGGAACCGATCCGCGGGTCTGGTTCGAGCCGGAGGGACGCTGGTGGCCATCGCCGGCCCGCCCGAGGTACGGCCCACCGACGGCCTGGCGGTCGACTTCGTTGTCGTGCCCGATCGCGGTCAACTGGGTGAGATCGTCCGGCGTGTCCGTGACGGACGAGTGCGGGCGAACATCGGCAACATCGCAACTCTCGACGATGCCGTCGCCGCCTTCAACCTGGCCGAGCGACCCAAGGGAAAGACCGTCATCCGCGTTCGCCCGTGAGGAGCCGGCGACGCGGTCCCCGGGCGGTATATCGGCACGGCGAGCCGCGACGGGTTCGCAACCGGTCCCACCCGGACGTCGGCTCGTGTGACCAGGCCCAAGCATGGCTTTCGCCCTCGTTGCTTGCGGATCGTACGATGTCGTGGCCGATGGACAGGTTGTCGGCATGATCGTCTACCGCACGCAGCGAGGCGATCAACGCGTGACGCTCAGCCACACGGTCGTCGAGCCTGAGCACCGTGGCCGAGGGATCGTAGCCGGCTCGGTCCGAGCAGCGTGGCCCTTGGAACCCTCCTATGCTTCGAACTGGTCGTCGGAGACGATATGGATCGCAGCCTCCTCAGCGGAGGCGCCCGCACGGTCGATGCCGATGTCCTCGGCCCAAAGATCCGATGACGGGTCGTCGGCATCTTGGTTGGCCCAGACGAGCCGCCCTGCCCTCAGATATCCGACTTGGTCGTCGATGAGTTCGCCGTCGGTATCGGACGCATCACCGATCCCGTCACCGAACTCTTCAGCTGCGATGTCGGGAACCTCATGGGCAAGTCTCTCGCTGAAGGGTTCGTGGGTGCGAGCTTCGTCGGCGGTCAGCCCCCAGGCCAGGCTTCCGATGGGGCGATCGGCCGGCAGATAGCCCGGGCCGTCGCCGTCCTCGCCAAGCTCGTCGTCATCGAGACTCTCCTCTGGTGGCAGCAGTCCGGGGACGTCGTCGTCCATTGTTCCTCCTCTGAGCGGGGTGCCTGGTTGACTGGGCCGGGCAAAGTGTCGCGTTCGCGGTGAAGCTCAAACCGCCCTCGATCGGTGTTGTCGATCAGCACCTCGGTCACCGATGCCTGTTCTTCGCCGCTCATCGGTCACCTTTCCAGCGTGGAGGTATGCCGCACCCATGTGCATGCCTACCATCCGGGCTATCCAATCCACGGGTGACGTCCATCTGCTGCCAGCGTACACGTAGATGTCCTATATATGGACCATAAGGTCCCATATGCCTGGCGAGGGTCACTCGGGGCCGCCGCCGATGACGAACGAGGCGAGAAGAGGACATGGAGCCATCACCGGCCGCTCTTGAGGTACGCAAGGACGAGACGAGTCCCCTCCGCGAGGCGCTGTCCGATGGTGGGGGAGTCGGTACCCGTCCCGAAGGGAGCGACCTCGTCGACATCGGCCGCCCAGCCTTCGCCGCCACCCGTACCACGCGAAACACGAACAGCGGGCGCCAACGTCACGGACGATCTGCACGCCACCATCGAGCCTGTGCGTGATCTCGCTGAGATGCGGGAGTTGCTCGGAGACCGGGATCTGCGATCGTCACGGAGCCCCGGGCCGCAGGGTCTGTGGGCAATGGAGCCGGCCGATGACGGCCGGCTCCTCGGCGGCGCGACCCTGCTTTCTTCGGCCCACGCGCTCCCCAGCTTGTGCTGGGGTGGCATCTGGGGCCCGAGGCCCGTGGCCATGGCGCGGCCGGGCAGATCGGCCATGCGCTGGCACGCCAGGCATTTCTTGCCGCCGACGTCGAGGCGACCCGGGATATCGCTGGACGACTCCTATGACCCGGACGGGCTGAACGACTGGTGAACTCGACGACGGCGCCCGACGTCTCCTCGAACTATGGTCGATGGCCGGGCCGAATCGCACGCCGCCAACGTCGGCTCAATCGGCAGACAGGCTCTCGATGTACGCCAGCGCCATGTCGACGGAGGTCGCCATCGGTGTGACATCGCGCGCGGTTTGGGCCAGCATGTATCCGCCCTGGAGAGCGGCGATGAGCCCGGTCGCGAGTTGGTCGATCGGCGCCTCGGCCGGAAGTGTGCCCTTGCTCTGAAGCCTGCGCAACACGCCTGCCAGGAGTTCCTGCCATTCGCTGAAAAGTTGGACCAAGGCCTGGCGCGCGAGCTCGTCCTGATCGGAGACCTCGGAGGCCAGGGTGCCGAGCGCACAGCCGTAGGCACCATGGCGTAGGGCGTTGCTCTGCACCAACGCATCCCGCCAGCGTCGCAGGCCTGGGATCGTCGAGACATGGCCGAGCGCATCGCGCTCACGCTGGATGACGCGTTCTCCCACATGATTGATGACGGCTCGCACGAGCGATTCCTTGCCGTCGAAGTGGTGGTACAGCTGCGACTTGCTCACTCCACTTGCTGCGAGCACGTCGTCGAGCGTGGTATCCCCGACTCCTTTGACGTACATCAGGTCGGCCGCTGCGGCGACGATCCTTGCCCGCGTCTTTGCGCCGCGAGCCGTCAGGCGTCTGCCAGTGTGCGAGTCAGCGGTCGTCATCACGTATTCATGTTACTGATATCGGACTACTCGTTCCCCGTCCTTGCCGGGCTGCCGTCCTCGGCTCCTGAAAAAGGCGCGAGTGCGATGTCGAGCGCGGCGTTGAGCGGCCAAGGGTCTCGTGCGATTTGGCTCAGGGTGCTGCCTCCGTGAAGCGCTGCAAGAATCAGCACGGCAGTTTTCTGGACGTCGATATTCGCTCTCGAGGTCTGCGCGGAAGGGCACAGCGAGTCTCCTGCGGCGCCGGACCGGAGCAACCGGTCCAGCGTCTCTGCAATGAGCGCGCACCAGCGATCGAGTAAATCGGCCCGCTCGGGCAAATCCCCCGATCGCCGCAGCGCCAACACGTACGGTGATTGTGGAGTCATGAGCTCCTTGACGACGCGGCGACGCCAGCGGGCCAGTTTTGCCCGGTCGGTGACGCCAGACAGAGAAGCGCTTTCGCGGGCCAAGACTTCCGCGAAGTGTGTCGTCATCAATCCCTCCCGGCCAGTCGAAATCGCTCACCCATTCTGCCACGTGATGGGACTATATAGTCCAAGAACGGGTTGTGTGGGTACAGGCGTACTCGCGACGTCACCTCTACGTCGCTGACCGCCAACGGCCCGGAGCAGCCAAGGTCATCGGTGGCCGTTGGCTGCTCCGGGGTGCTCGGGGTCGACAAGGTCGGTGTACTCGGGGTTGTGCTCGATGAAGGCGCGTACGACTGGGCACATGATGGTGACGGTCTTGCCTTGCGCGCGCACGTCGTCGAGGACGCGTCTGATGAGCTCGGTGGCAATGCCTTGTTGGCGGTACTCGGGGAACACCGAGGTCGCCAGCAGTACGAGCCGGTCGTCGCCGGCGACGTTGTAGGGCAGCCCGGCGATCTTGCGATCGCTGAGGATGCCCTCGTAGATGCCGGCTTTCTCGTCATTGACAACTGTGAAGTCGAACGCGGGAGCATGGGGATCGTCGATGACCTCGTCGGTGAGGACGGCCTGGTCCTCACCGCGGGTTTCTCTCTTCTTGGGGTGCTCGGAGGCGTAGCGGGTTGGGTCGGTCATGGGGTGCCCCTTCGTTGATCATTCGGCCGCCGGCCAGGGCCGCTCATACGTGTTCTTCTGTGTGCCGAATCCTTCAGGGGCGAACGCGAATGATCGTCTTCCCCTTGATCCGCTCAGTCGGGTTGAAGGCGGCGACCGCATCGTCGAGGGTCGCCACGTTACCGATGTTCGTGCGCAGCCGGCCGTCCCGGACCCGCTGGACGATCTCACCCAGTTGTGCGCGATCAGCTTCGACCACGAAGTCGACCGCCAGACCCTCGGCCGGCTGCGCCTCGGGCGGACCGGCAATGGTCACCAGCATCCCCCCGGAGCGGACCAGGCCCGCGGACCGCCTGCCGATGTCGCCACCGATCACGTCGAAGACCAGATCGACTCCGCCGACGTCTTCCAGGGTGTCGTTGTCCAGGTCGACGAACTCCTGCGCGCCGAAGTCGAGCGCGGTCTGACGGTCGGCGGCACGTCCGGTGCCGATGACGTAGGCGCCGGCCTCCTTGGCGAGCTGAGCCACCATCGAACCCACACCACCGGCCGCACCATGCACGAGAACGCTCTGCCCCACCTCGAAACGGCCGTGTACGAACAGTCCCTGCCACGCGGTCAGGCCCGAGATCGGCAGGCTCGCCCCCACCGTGAAGTCGACGTCGCCCGGCAGCGGCGCGAGGTTACGCGCCTCGACGGCCACGAACTCGGCCAGGGTGCCGTCACGAGTCCATTCCGCGAGCCCGAACACCCGCTGCCCCACCGACAGCCCTCGCGTGCCATAGCCGAGCGCGGTGACCACACCGGCCACCTCGTGGCCGGGGATCGACGGCGTACGGTCCCGGCCGAGGCGATCGGTCCAGGTCCCTGGCCACGTCAGCTCACCGGGGGTGAATCCCGACGCATGAACCTCAACCAGAACATCGTTCCCCGTCGCCTCCGGCCCAGGCCTTTCCGCCAGAGTCATTCCGGCCGTTCCCGCCGCCTCATCCGTTACCACAATGGCCTTCATCGTTACGCCTCTCTCCGTATCAGTCGCTCGCCGACACGAAACTTCGTCTCTTACCCTTGGTGACGCCAGATCTCGTCGTCTTACCCGGCTGAGCGGGACGATCTACGGCGGGAAATGCGGCCCCGTTGCGCTGAGTTCGGCAAGGTGCGGGCGAGGTCTGCTGCATCCGCGGCCATGCACAGAGCTGGCCGAAGACCGCCGAGCATGCGACGGCCTTCGACCGCATGGGTCCGAAATCTGGTCCATATAGTTCACTTAGGGCCAACTCGGCGTGCTTGCGACGGTCCTCGACGTCCTGGAGTGTCGGCTGTGCGGCATGGCCTGCCGCGCGGCGCAGGGTGACGTTCAGTGGCTTCCCGGAAGAGCGCGATGTGCGCGACGGGCTGCGTGTGCGTTGACGCCGGCTGCGACAGGACCCTATGTTGGACTAAATCGTCCGTTATGGGATCGCCGTCGCCGTCGCCGTCGCCGTCGCTGTCGCCGTCGCCGTCGACGCCGACCGTGAGACGCCCACCCACTAGAGACCGTCGAGTCTGGAAGAGAGCACATGGTGACAATCTCCCGTGGCTTCTTCGGCCATCACGATCCGCGTGCCGTTGATCTGCCGCCCGGTCAGCATCTGACCCACGGATTTCCCGTGCTGACGGCTGGGCCGACACAGCTGATTTCGACGGAGGTGTGGAGCTTCACCATCACGCCTGAGAGCGCCAGGCCGAGGCGGTGGAGTTGGAACGAGGTGATGGCCTTGCCCTCCGAGGAGATCAACGTCGATATCCACTGCGTGACCCGGTGGACGAAGCTCGGGACCCACTGGCGGGGCGTGTCGCTCGACACATTCTTCGAGGAGATCGAGACCGACAACGAATTCGCGATGGTGCATTCGTACGGGGGCTACACCACGAACCTCCCCTTGGAGGACCTTGTTGGGGGCAAGGCCTGGATCGTGTACGAGCATGAGGGGAAGCCGCTTCACGTCGAGCACGGTGGTCCGGCCAGGCTACTGGTGCCGCATCTCTACTTCTGGAAGTCCGCGAAGTGGGTGAAGGGCATCACGATGCAGCGCTCCGACGAACCGGGCTTCTGGGAGAACTTCGGCTACCACAACTACGGGAACCCATGGCGCGAGGAGCGCTACGCCGGTGACTGACACGAATACGACCGGGAGTCAGGCCGGGGAGACTCCGCCAGGAGGGAATCACTGGCGCAAAGCAACGCTCATCGGTCTGTACCCGCAGTCCTGGCATTCCCGGACACTCGCTCTAGACGTCCCCGGCTGGACCGGACATCTGCCCGGTCAGCACGTAGACATACGTCTCACAGCGGCGGACGGCTACTCGGCCCAGCGGAGCTACTCGTTGGCGGAGCCTGCCACGTCCAACCGCGTCGCCGTCACCGTCGACCTCCTGCCCCACGGCGAGGTCTCGCCGTATCTGGTGGAGCACATGGAGCTCGGTGACGAGCTCGATGTGCGCGGGCCCATCGGTGGATGGTTCGTCTGGGAGTCGGGTGACCCATCCATCGGGGACGGCCCGGTGCTCCTGATCGCCGGCGGATCAGGGGTGGTGCCGCTGGTCACCATGCTGCGAGCCCGGAAGCGAGCAGGGGATTCGACACCGACGATGCTCGTGTATTCGCTTCGCGGCCCTCGCGACCTCATGTACGGGCCTGAACTGGAAGAGATGTCGGCCGATCTGTCCGCGCCAGGGTCTGCCGAAGTGCGCCTCGTCTACACGCGCAAAGCCCCCTACGAGCACCCCCGTCCCGCCTCACACCTCGCGATCGAGGACCTCGAACCTCCATCCGTGTGGCCGGAACCCTTGGCGGTCCGGGTCTATGTGTGCGGTTCCTCTGGCTTCGTTGACCACGCCGCAGGACTGCTCCACAAGGCGGGATACCCCGACGATCGCATACGCACGGAACGATTTGGACCAACAGGAGTTGATCAATGACCTCAGATCTCTTTCCTCCGGCCGCGCCCGATGGCGGCGCCGAGTCATGCGCGGCCTTGGACGGCAACGCCGCTGCGGGCGATTTCGCCGGGATCCTCGCAAGCGACCCGACCACCGCAACGGTCCGCTGCGGTAGCTGCGGCACCACACAAGCATTCGGACAATTGCAGGCATACCTGGGCGGACCGGGAACTGTGCTGCGCTGTCGCCAGTGTGAGGCGATGGTCGCCCGCGTGGCCAGGACACCACAGGGCACGTGGCTCGACCTCTCGGGCTCCAGCTCATGGTTGTTTCTGCCCACTCCAGGTCCCACCTGACCGCGAGCGCCGGGTGGCCAGCCCGATGGGCTCACCCCTCATCCGTTCGGCTGTGCGTTCTCAAGACATGGGTAGGAGGGGAGAGTCCGTTCCAACAGGAACGTCTAGCCAGGCGCGCGTCACGAGGGTGGATGCGGCCAGGTAAAGGATCGATGAGGGGAAACGGAATGAAGGCAGTGGTCGGGGAGACCGTCGTGGCAGAGGCCGCGAACGAGGCGGTTGTCAGGATGGAGGGAAATGTCTACTTCCCACCGGATTCGGTTGTGGCCGGCGTGCTCCGCGACAGCCCCACGCCCTACACCTGCCCTTGGAAGGGAAGAGCGCAGTATCACGACGTCCTGGTCGGCGAGATGGTGCTCAATGACGGGGCCTGGTCCTACCCGGACGTCAACGAGTCGGCGGTGACCCGTGTAGGCCGCGACTTCAGTGGCTATGTCGCTTTCGACGGGCGCCAGGTTCGGATCGAGATCTGACCGAACACGACGATGACCGAACAGCGCATGCGACAGAGGAACCTTGAAGCCTCGACGAGGTCCACCGGCTTGCGCTAGTGGGATGAGCGCGGCTCGCTGGGTGGTGTCGCCGGCACCGAGAACCCCCCGGTTCGGAGAGGGTTGCGCTGGTCAGCGGAGAGGACCGCCGTACGCCTACAGGAGCTGCGTGATCGTCTCCCATGGCCCAGCGGCTTGGGGGCTTTAGGTGGCCGAGCAGGAGCGTCTTCGCGGCACGGAGCATGATCTTGGATGGGATGCAGCCGTAGTGCGGACACTCCCCGCCGACCAGTTGCTTCTCAAGCGCTGATGCAAGTGGTGAAGAGATCATGTTGCACCTCGATCGTCGAGGCATGGACTATGGAGTCCATCAGAGGAAATCCTGTGTCAGATCGACTCGGCCGCGCGTACTGAGTGGCCTTCGGCGTTACCGCGCTGTTGAGTTGGACGATATAGTCCGATGTAGGTTTGTGCTCCGGATGGACTTGCTAGACATCTCGGTACATGGTGGGGGCAGGAAACTGTCTCGCCAGGCTGCGAGCTCAGTGACTGCCGGAAAGTTCTCCTCCACGCCTGGCACCGATGCGATGCCACTGGGCTGTCCAGTCGAGCCAAGAGCAAGGATGGAGTGATTGTCATGCCGGCACGTACAGCCCTGATCACGGGCGGCACCAGCGGAATCGGGAAGGCGGCCGCGCGGACTCTGCACGAGCGCGGTTACCGCGTCGCTGTCACCGGACATCGTCAGGAGAGCGTCGCTTGGGCGCGGGAGGAGTTGCCCGACGATGTCTTGGTCTTGCAAGCTGACGCACGGTCGCTCTCGGACACTGACCGGGTCGTGTCCGAAGTCGGAGCGCAATTCGGCAATCTGACCACGCTGTTCCTGAACGCCGGCGTGAACCATCCGATGACGCTGGAGGCTTGGGACGAAGCCGCGTACGACGATGTGTTCGCCGTCAACACCAAGGGGGTGTTCTTCACCCTGGTCAAGGCATTGCCGCTGCTGTCCGACGGTGCTTCGGTCATAGTCACCGTAGGGATCGGAGCAACGCGCAGCCTGACCGGTAGCAGCGTCGCCGCCGGGTCCCACGGCGCGATGCTGGCCATGATCCCGACTCTGGCCCTCGAACTCGCGCCGCGCCGCATCCGCATCAACGCGGTCAGCCCGGGAATGACCGACACCCCGATGACGCGGGCCTCGATCCGGACGGAAGCCGAAGACGTCGCAGGGACGATGACGGCGATGGCCGAGCGCAACCCGTTCGGCCGCCTCGGGACGCCGGAAGACGTCGCCGGGACGGTCGCTTTTCTGGCTTCGGACGATGCTGCGTACGTCACCGGGCAAGAGATCGTCGTGTCCGGGGGCGCAGGCTTGGCCATCTGACCGAATCATCGCAAATTGGCAGACCCGTTTCTGCCGGCATCCGGCCTTGCCGCGCGATGCGGTATGTGGCGCCACCGCCCACATGGGCTCGCCAGGCAGGCCGCTCCACTGGGCATTTCTGTCCGCCGTGGTCTCGCTCGGCGCTGTGTTCCGGTGATGGAGTGACTGTCCAACCACTTGGGACGACGGACGACCTCGATCGCCAGCCTCATACTGCTGATAGCGGGTTGTCGGCTGCGCTTGACGATCGTGACAGTCAGGTGGAGCACGTCGCGTGTCCAAGCGAGCAGGCGTCCGGCGTAGCCGCCATCAGCCCAGACCGGCGCGGTGGTGGAGAACGTCTGAAGATGCCTCGACCAGGACATACCCTGCAGGATCTCCGCTGGGCTCGACCGGACGCCTTTCTCCAGACCGCTCCGCGCGACGCGGGCTGTGGCGAAGCCATGGCGATGCTGGACGTCTCTACGGAGTTGCTTGCTGCGGGCGACGACCCGAGCGAGCGGTGCCCGGGCATCCATGCACACCTTCCGGCCTGCGGTCCATGCGCCCAGGACTTGGAGGCCCTGCTGTCGACGCTCACAGGGCCGGCCTCATCTCGGCCGGGCCCGTCGTAGCCGAACAAACTGGACTATAGGGTCGGTAAAATATTGAGATCTTGCAGAATGGCAAGCATTTATATGGACTCTATAGTCCAATACATGGTAGACGGAGGCGTGGTGTCGGGAGCGACTCGACCAGCGCATACACGGCTTGTGCCGCTCTGACGAAAGAGGTTTGCGGTGGACGACGCGGAGATCGATCAAGAGAATCGCCGATGGGTGCGGGATCTCGCCGCCGCAGGCTCAAGGAGAGAGGCGACATGTGCCAAGTTGTATCCCTTGCTGCTCCGCGTCGCGCATTCTGAGGCTCGTCGACGCGCCTCCCGCCTCAAGTTGGACGGCCCGGAACTCGAGGACATCGCCCATCAGGCCGCCGCTGACGCACTGATGGCCATCACCGAACGGTTGGACAAGTTTCGGGGGGAGTCGCGGTTCACCACATGGGCGAGCAAGTTCGCGATCCTCAACGTGGCCACGAAGATGAACCGCCACTTCTGGCGTCGCCACGAGATCTCCTACGAACAAGAGGATTGGTCCAAGCTCGCTTCTCGGTTCGACGTCGGCCCCGAGGGTGAGGCGCAGGTCCGGGAATTCGCGGCCGCCGTCTCGGCTGCGGTGAACGAGAACCTGTCCGATCGCCAGCGGCTTGTGTTCGTTGCGACGGTCCTCAACGGCATGCCGATGGATGTTCTGGCCGACGAACTGGGCTCGACCCACAATGCGCTGTACAAGGTGCTCTTCGACGCCAGGAAGAAGCTCCGTATCGCGCTGGTGGCCGATGGCCACCTGCCTGAGCCGCCTGCGATTCGGTCGGTCTGAGGATCGCCTGCTTCGGACGCCAGGACGCCAGGACGCCATCGGCGCCATCGGGCGACTCGCGCCAGAGGGGGTCATCGGTTGGGGGTCGATATCCGGAGTGAACGCACGGCAGCATGGCCAGGTGATCAGCCGGCCCGCCTTGAGCTTCTTCAGCCGAACGCCACGCCCGCAGTCGTCGCCGGCGTGCCACGGTTGCGGAGTCAGGGGCTGCGCCGTTGGCCAGGATGGCGTGAACCGGGATCAGCGTTCGACGGGGTCCGGCTCTGGCGAAGAGGTGTCCAAGTCGCCCTTGCGGAGCCGGAAGACCTGAAGACGCAGCTCGTAGTACTTCTCCGTTTCGCCGACCCATTCCATCCCGATGCGGCGGGCGGCGCGTGTACCGCGATCGTTCTTGGGCCGTACGACGGCGAAGACCTCTTCCTCGCCGTTGCTGAACGCATAGTGGGCCAGAGCGTGACCCGCCTCGGCCGCTAGCCCGCGGCCCCAAGCCCAGGGAGCGAGCTGGTAGCCCAGTTCCAGGTCGTCGCCCTCCGGCGGCAGCGGAAGGATCTGCCCCGAGCCGGCGACGCGTCCGCTCTCGGTCTCTTCGATCACCCACCGGCCACTCGGGCGCCCTTCAGATCCCAGGGGTGCGGCGATCCACCTGTTGATCACCGCCCGCATCTGGTCGAGATCGTCGACGCGATCCATGGCCGGGGCCAGCCACCGGGAGATCTCCGTGCTGCCGTAGATGTCGAGCGCCTCCGCTGCGTCTGCTTGATGCCACGGACGCAGCCGCAACCGTGGTGTGCTGATGGTCGAGCCGACGATGGTGACCTCGTGAGACAACGCTGCTCCTCGACGGGGGACAGGACACGCCCAACAGGGCAATCAGGGGTTGATCACACTACGCCGGATCGGATGAAGTCGTCCATTTAAGCGCCAAGAGTCAAGCTTTCTCGGCTGCTGACGCTCAATGTCTGCCCAGTGGCGTCAACCTAGTTTGGACTATATAGTCCCATATGTAGGCGTCGGCTGGGCCGAGGCGCCGCGTAGACGGCGCGGGAACGACGGCCCAGCCGCGGTGGACGCCGAATCGCACGTAGAAGGAGCGAGAGATGAACGACACCGAATCGTCGCCCGAAGATCTGGCGATCCTCGTGCAACTCAATCTTGACTACAACCGTTCGGACCAGGCCGGCGATGCCAAGCGCCTTGGTGAATTCCTCGCTGGGGATTTCATCGTTCAGACACCGGGTGTCACCCGCAATCGTGAGGAGTACCTCGAAGATATCGCCAAGCCCCGACCCTTCAAGGATCAAGTGCTGCACGAAGTCAAGATCCGAATCCTTGGCGATGTCGCGCTGATCCACGGCAGGGTGACGTACACCATGATCGCCGATGGGGTGGAGCACGACGCGCTGTACACGGACGTGTACCAGAAGCGTGAGGGCGTCTGGCTCTGCGTCTCCGCCTGCGCAATCGCCCCGGGCGCCTGACCCGCCGCCATGTGAGCCGTTATGGCCGCCCGCGGGGCTCGTGCGGATACGCCGTGGCGCGCTCACCGAGCAGAGACCGGTCAGAACATGCGATCAGCCAGGAGAACGCGTGATCGAAAACGAAGAGCCGACGCTGACGCACCACGCACCCCAGATGCGCGTGGTCACGGCATCCTCGTGCACCGCGGCCGTCCGCGTCCCGGCTCAGCATTCAGCCGTCCGCGCTGCTGCCACCGGTGCGGAGCCCGGTGGCAGGCGGGGCTGGGCGTCCGTTGGTGCAGTCGCGCTCGGCGCGTTCGTCATCGTCATGACGGAGACGCTGCCAGTGGGGCTGCTGCCGGAGATCGCCGACGGGCTGCATGTCTCGCTCGGCCTCGCAGGGCTGATGGTGCTCGTGCCGGGCTTCAGCGCGGCGGTGTCGGCACCGCTGTTCTTCCTCGGCTCCGGCCGCTTCAACAGGCGCTCCGTCATCGTCGTCCTGGGGCTGACGGTGCTGGTGTCGAACGCGGTCGTCGCGGTGGCGCCGGACTTCGTCCTGGTGCTGATCGCCCGTATGATCTTTGGCGCCACTCTCGGGGCCTTCTGGACTGTGGTCTCACCGGTCGGACCCAAGCTGGTGGGCCCGGCCGGCGGCACCCGCGCCATCACCGCCATCGCGGCCGGTATCTCGGGTGGGACGGTGGTGGGGCTGCCGGCGGGGCAGTTCCTCGGCAACCTCGTCGGCTGGCGTCTCACTTTCGCCATCGCGGCAGCGGCGACGCTGATCGCCGTGGTCGTGCAGGCAGTCGTGCTGCCGAGCATTCCGCCGGACGGGCGTACACAACTGCGTGATCTCGTGGGAGTCGTGATGCGGCGGGCCGCCAGGTTCGGGATGGCGGCGGGCGCGATGGTGTTCGTCGGACAGTTCGCCGCCTGGACCTATGTCACCCCGTTCCTGATGGACCACACGCATCTGTCCAGCGGCGTGATCTCCCTGCTGTACGTCATCTACGGCATCGGTGGCATCGTCGGCTCACTCATCGCTGGATCGCTGTTCAAGCGCGGTGTGATCGGCAGCTTCGCCGGGGCGGCGGCGGTAGTGGCCGCCCTGCTCATCGCGCTGGCGAGCGCGGGCGCCATACCTTGGGCTGCCGGCCTGCTGCTCGTGCTGTGGGGTTTGCTCTGGGGAGTCGTGAACCCGGGAACGCTGGTCTGGATACTCGACGCGGCCCCGGAATCCCCGGAGGCCGCATCGGCGGTGAACGTGACGAACCTTCAGATA
The DNA here is from genome assembly GCF_039529435.1 of Nonomuraea maheshkhaliensis. Taxonomy (NCBI): domain Bacteria; kingdom Bacillati; phylum Actinomycetota; class Actinomycetes; order Streptosporangiales; family Streptosporangiaceae; genus Nonomuraea; species Nonomuraea maheshkhaliensis. Next base: position 20,823 of record NZ_BAAAMU010000038.1, on the reverse strand, counting down.
GCCCTGGCGGCAGGCTCGGGCATCGGCGCGATCCTGGTCTCGTCGACAACCTTGCAGACGGTGTTCCTCACGGCGGGCTTCATGGTCCTGGCCTCCGCCGCACTCGCCGTGGCGGCGGGGCGGGTCGTAACACTCGTCCGGAGGGGATGAGGAGACAGGAGGCAAAGAGCCTCCACCGCCCCTCGGCGTCCTCCCACGCTGATCGCCAAGGGCCGACGGTGCGACGGCCTCGACGAACGAGCGAGGTCGCGACAGTGAAGGTAAGACGGCGCTGCGATCCGACACCAATCAATCAGACCATGACGCGGTTCGTTGTGCCCGTCGATAACGAACACCGAACCGCACAATGCAGGAGCAGGAAGAACGACACCAAGCAGTCGGCCGAAGACCTGGCCATTCTCGACGTCGCTCTGATCCACGGCCGCAGCACCTGCACCATGCTCGCGAATGGAGCGAGGCAGGAAGCTCTGTATACGGACATGTACCGGAAGCGTGAGGGGACCTGGGTCCGCGTCTCCGCCTGCGCGATCGCTCCTGGCGCCTGACGGCGCCTGCGAAGCTGCTGGTCGCGACGTAACAAGCCGAGACCGTACGGTGAGCCAGCCCCTCATGATTCTCTCTGACACGCCCGGCTCCGGACGATGGAACACCTCCCGAGGACTCATTTGAGAGGGCTCACCGCACGATCTCGGCTACGTCGCCGTGCGCAGCCCACAACCCCCAGAAGCGCTGGCATGATCCGGAAAGAGGAAGACGGCTCGATGCAACACGTGACCCCGGCGACCAGCCCGGGCGGCCGGGACACAAGGCTGCGGCCGGCGTTCGTCTCCGCGGTGGTCTCCCTGGTGGCCGTGTTCGCCGCAGTGGGCTCGACGATCCCTCTGTTCAACATTTATCGAGTTGAGGACGGGTTCACCAACGCTGGCATCTCGCTGACCGTCGTCGCCTACTCCGCCGCTACTCTCAGCACCTTGCTGGTGCTGGGACGAATGTCCAACCATGTGGGCCGACGGCCCACCGCGATGGCCAGCCTCGGACTGCTCGTACTGGGTTGTCTGCTGCTCTTGAACGTGCACGACATCGGCATCCTGATCGCCGGGCGGTTGCTGATGGGTCTTGGTGCCGGGCTGGCCAGCAGCAGCCTCACCGCCTACATCGTTGACGCCGCACCGGCCAGGCCGACCTGGCTGGCCTCCGTCGCCTCCAGCCAGACGGTCATGCTCGGTCTTGCCGTCGGTGCCATCGCCTCTGGAGCGTTGGTCCAGTTCGGCCCCTGGCCACGTAAACTCATCTACCTGGTTGTCATCGTTCTGCTGCTGCTGTCCATCACGCTCGTCGCCATCAGCTCGGACACCGTGACCCCAGCGCCGGGCGGTTGGCGATCGCTGCGGCCCAGCGTTCGCGTACCGGTCCGAGTCAGGCGGCTGCTCCCCGTCGCAGCCGCGGTGCTCCTGGCCACTTGGGCGACCGGGGCGTTCTACCAGGCTTTCGTGCCTGCACTAGTCGAAGACCAACTTCATACCGACAGCCCGCTCGTCCTTGGACTGGTGTTCGCCGCTTACATGGGTCCCAGCGCTCTGGGCGCTCCCCTCGGGAGCCGATTCTCGCCGGCCGCGGCTCAACGCATCGGCATGATCGCTTTCCTGGCCGGATGGATCGGCATGATCACAGCGATCACCACCGGCGCACTTCCATTGTTCATCGCCGCGACCATCGTCGCCGGGGCCGCTCAAGGCATCGCCATCAGCGCCGCCACCCGTGGCCTCCTCTACGGCAGCAGGCTGACCGACCGGGCCCCGGTCTTCGCCGTGGTCTATCTCCTCAGCTACAGCGGCGCGACCATTCCCAGCCTCATCTCCGCTCAGCTCTCCAACGTCTTCTCAGTGCCGCACATCGCGCTCGGGTACAGCGCACTCGCCCTCATCGCCACCCTGTTCACCGTGATCGCCGCACGCGACCCGCACACTGGCACGATCAGCCAGCGCGCCGAGTGATGATGACAATGTGATGTACCGGTACAGCAGGTTCTGGCAGACAAGATGGCGTCCTGTGCTGGTCCGCCTGCTCGGCGTGCACCGCGAGGCGTTGCGCGGCTGGGTCCGGCGGGCCGAGGTCGACGGAGGACAGCGGCCGGGAACCTCGACGGCCGATGCGCAGCGGATCGCCGAACTCGAGCGGGAGGTCCGTGAGCTGCGGGGAGCCAACGAGATCTTGAAGTCGGCGGCCGCTGACCGGAGAACCCACCTACCTCAGCTGGGCAGGCGGCAGCGAACGCTAAACGCGGCCGCGCGGAGACCGTCACGCGGAGGGACGGGGGTGGTTCTGTTCGCGCCAGGCCCGCGGTGAGATGCCGTATGTCTGTTTGAACACCTTGCTGAAGTGGGTCGCGTCCGCGAAGCCCCAGCTTCGCCCGATCGCCGCGATGGTCCGCAGCCGCCCGTTCCGGCCGGCCAGTTCCCGCCTGCATTCGGCCAGACGGTGGGTACGGATCCAGTCTCCGAGGCTGATTCCCGAACGGGACAGCACAGCGTAGAGATGGCGTACGGAGATGTCGTGCGCGGCGGCTATCCGCGCCGCCGACAGATCCCGATCGGCCAGATGCTCACGGATGTAACGAGTGACCCGCAGGCTGAGTGTCGCCTCCAACGGCGCCTTGGCCAAGCCGGAGTCGCCGTACTGGGAAGTCAGGACGGCACGGAGGAGTTCGACGCTGGGTCGCACGGCGGCGTCGGTGTGCACACCCTGGTGCAGTTCGTCGGTGACGGCCAGTTGGGCGAAATAGGTGAAGGCGAGACGCGCGATGGGATTGTCGGCTCCCAGAGGGACCGCGGTGATGTCCCTCAGCAATCTGTCGGGGAGCGCGAGTGCGGCGCGGGGGAAACGGATGAAGCGGTGGTCGACTCCCTCGTCGAAGAGAAGTGTGTAGGGAGCGACAGACTCGAAGACGGCGCAGTCTCCCGGCTTCAGCAGGCACTCGCGACCGTTCTGCACCACCATGCTGCTGCCCGTCATCTGAACACCCAGAGTGACGGCCGGCTCTTCGTCCTTCCGGGCGAGCCGCTCCGTCCGACGGAGCGTGACGGCGGTCGCCCGCGCCGAACAGACCCTGAGAGGCCCGACGGCGCCGAGCCCTATGCGAACGGCGATGTCCTCAGCCGGTGGACCGTGGTCGATGTCGACTACCACCATGGATTTCCACACCGCGTTCCGGACCACTTCCTCCCGATCCCGCGGCGGTATGAACGCGGTGTCGAGGACCGGGCTCACGAGGCGGGCCTTCGTCCGCGTCGGTCACAGAGCCGACCTGGCCATACCTCGGCCCGTTCCCCCACAAGACTCCCCTCGACACGGCCGGTTCCCGACATCAGTCTGCCGCGATCGCCTCTCGCTGTACAACGGCTTCGACGGGCGCACGTGGAGCCCTCACCTGATACGGCGCCTGGGCTGTGCACCACTGACAAAGTTCCCAGCATGAATGACAAAGTCCGAAGCCCACGATGACCCTAAGGTCTATGGACGAGGTCAGGGAAGGGAGAGCGCCGCGCAGGTTGCCCTCCACTGACGCGATCGCCTTCGCCGTCGCCGTATCGAGCACGCGGCCGCCCCCGGCATCCTGATCTTTTTCTCATCACCCACCAACAGGGGAAATCATGTGGCATACGGAGCGTAACAAGAGGATTGCGGCCGCGGCGGCGCTGGGCGCATTGACGGTGCTCCTCACCACCGGATGCTCCTTCACTTTTGGCGACGTGGGGAAGAAGAGTGAGACGACGGCCGGCGAGGAAGCGGCCGGTGCCGAGGAGACCCCCACCGAGGAGCGGCAGACGACTGAGGAGAAGCGAGTCGCTGACGACCCCGCAGAGCCCGAGGACACGGGCGTCAGCGATGGCGGGGCCGTCCACAAGGCCCGAGTCGCGCAGACGATCTCCGACAAGCTCGCCGCGACCGCCGGCAAGCGTCCCGACAGGGTCACCTGTCCTGAGCACCTCCCGGCCCGGGCCGGCGCCACGATCCGCTGCGAGCTCACTGCCGGCAGCGACACTCTCGGTGTCACCGTCACTGCCACCTCGGTCAACGGCAAGCAGGTCAACTACAACTTCAGGGTCGACGGCAACGTCGGGTGAACACAGAGCTCGCGCGACCCGTCCGGGAAACGAAAGGCTCAGGCCGGAGATCCGGTCCCTTCGGGGGATCGGTCCTCGGAAGCGGAAGGCGCGACACGGGAACCGGGCTGTCGCCACTGTGCCTCGCTCGTCAGTTCGGTGTCGTGCTGTGAGCTGGTGTTCTGCCGCATGATCAGGGCGGTGGCTGCGGCCATCCCGGGGTGTTGTCGTCGCTGGCTTACCGATTGGTGAGCGACGTGTTCGGCCTGCTGGTCATCAAGGCAGCGCAAAGCGAGCAGCATGCCCGAAGGCGATGGCGGGCACCGTGTGGTGCGGATCGTAAGGGCTCGGTTGCAGCGCCGCATCGGAGAACTGCACCCAGGTCGCCCGTCCGTCGGCACTGCTGCCTTCCGAGATGAAGACGCCCTTGTAGGGCTTCACCGGCCGTGTCTCCACGCGCGCTGGATCGACGAGGGTTCGTGGCGCCGTCCGCATCCCGTAGTCGGAGTGGTAGGACCGAAGGGTACGCCGCTCCTTCTTGAGCCACGTCTGCAGGTTCCGCAGATGCCGCTCGGCTCCGGCTCCGTTGTCGGCGACTCCGTCGATGTCCCAGATTTCCCGCCAGCTGTCGACCAGAGCCGTCTCGGGTGAGGCGAAGATCGCGGGGTCGTAGAGCTTTTCGTCGATCGGGAGTGAGGTGCACAGGTTGAGCGGGTGGTCGATGCCATTGCTGAAGCCCGAGACAGTGAGGGCCCAGCGCATGGGGATCGGCTCGTCGTCGAACAGGCCCTTCTGGGGGAAGATTGAGGCCCGCCCGGCATGAAGTGACAGCCGCGCGGTCGGCGTCGCGCGGCTTGAGACAAGCTTGTGTCCGTAAAGGAAGCGCACGACTTCCTTGATGAGGCGGCTGAGCCCGAGTTGAGTGTCGAGCGGGCCCCAGCCGCCGGTCGGATTGACCGGCATGATGACGATGGGATTGCGCCCCGCCGCCTGGATCTGCGGGATGATCTTGTATCCCGCGAGGAGGTAGTTGATCGCGTGGTATGGGTAGGGCTGGACGAGATCCTTGGCGATCGCTGGGGCCCTGATGTCGTAGGGATAGCGTCCGAGGAAGGGATAGCCGTCCCCGGGAAAGTCCGGGGTTTTGGTCGGAGGCGAATAGAACACGACAACCTGCGGCGGAGTGCCGAGGGCCACCCGCGGCGCCCAGACCGCGATGAGGAAACGCGGCCCGCGAGGTGCTCCCGGCGTCGTCGTGAATCCGTATTCGAGGAAGACGAGATTGCCTGAGTCCTCGTTCTTGACCGCGGTGTCATTCGACGGATAGCCCGCCGGCGTCGGGCTGTCGAAGACCGCGGGATTGCTCAGTCGTCTGATTGTCGGATTGGTGAGGTAGGCCCCGTAGTAGATCCATCCCTGCCCCGGCTCGCAGAGCAGCGCTCGCGGGTTCTCCTTCACCTTCTGCTCAGGTGGGAAGGCAATCGTCGGCGCGAGCCGGATCGTTCCGTCGACCACGTCGACCAAGACCGTGTCGCCTTGCACGCTGATCGTGGCCGCGCGCATGTCGGCGAGCCATCGGCCGCCCATCTTGCGCACGGTGAATGTCTCGCTGGAGAACCCCGGGGCCTGGGTGCCGACGGTCAGATTCACCTCGTCGCCGGCGGGTTGAAGGTCCGTCGGCACGCCGGGTGCGAGCCGCGTGATGACTGGAACGCTCACCTCCCCGGGGCGGGGATTGCTGAGATAGCGCGCCACGAAGAAGGGTGGCGTGTATTCCCGCCCGTTGATATCGGACACGCGAACGACGAACCGCGTCATGGCCCAACCTCATCCGGCTTGTGGTCGGCAGTTGGCATCGACGGAGATTCGGTGATCAATGACCATGTGAGCTCCGGTCGAGAAGGGCCGCAACCCTGATGTCTGGTGGCGTGGAGACATAGGATATACACAGAGTACCTATATCGCTACTCATAGTATATCGTTGGCTGTGGGCGCGTCAGAGGATGCGGGGTGGGGGATCTCATGGCGATTGTGGTTACATTCACTGGCAAGTCGACGCTTCCGGGCCCGGACTCAGGGTTCCGGATCTGGTCGTACAAGATCGAGCCAAGCTCGCCCGGAGAGATCCCCGCGAACGAGCGGATCGCTCTTGGCCTGCCCCGCGATGTCGACGTGCGGGATCCCGCCCTCTATCCGGGCGTCACCGAACTGCAGAACACCTTCTTGGTGCGAGACCAGAACTCGACTCGGCAATATGTCGGTCGGGACACGCACCCGGCAGGCGCGCTGACCATCTCGTTCGTGGCCCCTGTCTCCTCGTCCACCAGCGAGATCATGCTCGTCAAGATGCCGGCCAACCAGCCCATGACGTCGCTGTCCTTCGCCACGAGCCAGGCGGGTGCTCAGGCCCCGGTGCAGACGATGACCGTACCCCTGCCAGGGAGGCCGGCGTTCAACGGCCGGCCGCTGTCCGACTTCAAGGGGTCATTGCCGTACGCCAGCGAGCTTTTCGGCGTCTACCAGCCGTTGGCCGGATGGTTCGGCGCGCTGAACACACGGTGGGCGCTGTCCCGCACCCTGGGCGGGGCGGGCTATTCCGACCTCGACGACATTGCGGAAACCGCCGCTCGCATGCTGGAGGAGGAGGACGCGTTGGCGGCGGTGGTCGGCCAGTGTGAGGCCGGTCTGCAAGGTGTGCTGTCGCCCGTGGGACTGGTCAACCTCTTCCGGGAGTACTTCTTCGAGTTCGACTCCTTCCTGGGGGTTCCTGCAGGTCATGTATGGCTCAGCCCCGGCGGCACCGTGGAACTGGTGGAGACCAGCACACGCCGTACCCTGGTGGAGAAGACCGCCGAGCAATCGCTGGAGACCTCCCGCAAGGTGGAGGAAAGCCTCACCGATCAGGACGATGTCGCCGACGCGGTCAAAGAGGCCAACGCCAACGACACCAAACTCGGCGTCAGTGCCACCGGTGGCGTGAATGCCCCCATCTTCCACGCTGACGCCAGCGCGAGTTTCAGTACGCAGAGCACGCGCGAACGGTCCTCAGAGCAGACGCACAAGCACAGTCGCACCCAGAGTTCCAAGGTCACGAGCGAGATCAAACGCAACTTCAAGACCACCTTCAAGACGGTCACGGAAAGCACCGACACTTCGAGCCGGCGCTACGTCCTGCAGAACACCTCCACCGAGGACCTCGTCAACTACGAGTTGCGGCGCAAAATGCGGAAAGTCGGCGTGCAACTCCAGCACATAGGCTCCCGCCTGGCCTGGCAGGTCTACATCGACAAACCCGGCCGCCACTTGGGACTGGGCGACATGGTGGATATGGTTCCCGCGCCGGACCTGACCGATATTCCTAAACCCGAGGTCAAGCCCTATCCACCTGACCAGAAGGTAACCCATTCGCTGTCGGTGCCCTTCCGTTGGATCCAGGGGGACGAGAACGCGGACCAGACCTATGTGACCTCGTCCGACAACATCGACCACGGAATCAACAAGGACTCACCCGGCGTCGACGACATCATCCTGTTCAGGTTCAATCTCCCGCTGCCGCCTGCGCCGGACGGCTTTGAGATCAAACGGCCGGGCACACCTCCCCTTCCGCCTCCCATTGACTTCCACGGTGCCCAGGTACAGTTCACCGCCACCGCCTCCGACCTGAACATGACCGCCAATCCCGACCCGGCGACGAACACCCTCGGAATACGCCTGACCTACGCGAACTTCCAGACCAAGAAATCCATGCCTTTCGACGTCACCATCGTCTACACGCCGAAAGCCGAGACCAAACAGGCCATCGACACGGCCAACAAGGCCGCCATGGACGACTATGCCGAACGGGTCTCCAAAGTGCAGCACGAGGCCTACGGCAACGCGGTGCGAGAGCGGCTGAAGAAGGTCAGCATGACGCGTTCGCGTTCCTCGGAGGACCTGCGTAAGGAGGAGCGGCACACGGTATTCCGGAACCTGATCCGGCGCATCGATCTCGGGCAGGATCCGCATCTGGGGTCGGAGCTGATCCAGCAGCTGTTCGACGTGGACGAGATGCTGTACTTCGTCGCCCCCGACTTCTGGCGGCCGAGCACCACCACTCCGTCCACCACGCCACCGCCTCCCACTCCACCAGAACCCACCCAAGGAAGCGTCGGCCACTATCCTTTGCCCCCCTATCCTCCCGGGTCGGGAGATCCGGCGCTCTTCCAAGGGGAAACCGTGGCGAGCCGATACTCCTTCACGGATGTCAACAACGCCCTCGATCCGAACGGCAATGCCACACCTGAATGGCGGGTCAACTACCTCATCACCGAAGAGACCCAGCCGGCGCCGATGGGTAGTTCGCTGGGCTGGCTGATCCAGCTCGACGGTGATGAGCGGCGCAATGAATTCCTCAACGCCGCCTGGGCCAAAGCGGTACTCCCGGTACGGCCGGGTCACGAGATGTGCGCGCTCCAGCTGCTCAGGAAGATCGAGGGCGAAGGGGTGTTCCAACGGCCTTACGCCTTCCAGGATGGCGACCCGAGCGAGTACCAGAACAAGACCGTCGGAGAGGTCCTGCAACTGCTCGCAGGCAGCCTCCAGCAGGCCAACCGGAACATGGACAACGTTCGTGCCGCCGAGAAGGTCTTTGAGAACGGCTTCGACCCGTTGGAGGGCGGCTTCCGACCTGCCGCGCCCTATCAGGTGTTCGACCAATGGATCGAAGTTCTTCCGACAGACCAGGTCGTGGCCGTGCAGGTCCGATACGACCCCAAGACCGGCCAGCAACTCTAGCTTCGGCGATGGCCTACAGACCCGCCCGAGCGTGACCACCGCCCTTTTTTCTAGGGCCCGGCCCGCACTCGACCGGGGACAGTACGCTCTTCGATCCCAGGTCAGACCCTGACCCGGGGCGGACGCCATTATCACCTGCGCCTGCAAGTGCAGGCCGGTCCGCCGAGCCTGGATCGCGGCCAGGTCGTGCAGATAGGTCCGTGATCGCATGGTGGCCTCTCTGAGAAGGGGCATCCCGTGGGATGCCCCCGGCCAGAAGTAGTTCGGGCTCAGCGGGGGAGGGGTTGTCCCTTCGTCTCCGGGCCCACGAACCAGATCACGCAGAGCGCGATGACGTACGACGTGACTCCGACGGTCGTCGCCGCGGTCGATATGCCACCGATCAGGCTGATGAGCAGCCCGGTTGCGAGCGTCACGAGGGAGCCTGCGATCCGGGCGTCGAGACGGCGAAGAAGAAGATCGGGATGATCAACGCCGATCCCGCGTAGTACAGCAGCATGGTGGGCTTGCGGCCCCACCGGTCTGCCAGATGGCCCAGCAGCAGGTACCCGGGCACGGACGCGGCGTTGAACACCAGGCCGGCGTTCGCGGCCCACCCGCCGCCGGACTGCCCTGCGTGCGTGGCGAGCTGGCCGGTGCACTGCGGGATCCAGGCCGACACGTGCCATGCACGCGCAGCTCGTGGAGACGCTGCGCGTCCTCGGAGTCCCCGCAGCGCCGGAGACAGCGGAGATGATCAACGCCATCGTGTTCGCCGGGTCCCGGCTGATCGAGTCCGGCACTGGCCTGCAGACCGTCTGGGAGTCCGCGCAGGGCCTGCTGGAGCCGTTCGTCCGCGCCTCGGACCAGACGACGCCCTGAGTGCCACCGACCTGAGGTGCGTCGCAGAGCCGGAACGCATCTTACCGACATGGTGTCGTTATCGCCTGGCCGAGCCCGGCGACCCGTACGTGTCGACCATGGAGTTCGACTCGGCCGAGGATTTCCGCGCCCGGATGAAGTCCGACTCCTTCAAGGCCGCTCACTCCGACGTCGACGCGCCCGGGATGCAGGCCCCCTCAGCGATCGAACTGTTCGATGTCCTGGAGGACTTCTCAGCCTGAACCATGCCCTGGCGGCTCGTCCACTGCCGCCCTTGCCCGCCGGGACCTGATGGCGCCTCCGGCGAGAGATGTGACGCCGATCCCGATCACGATGGTGACCGCGGGCCGGAGGGGTGTTCCAGCAAGGCGCGTCTCAGCTCGCCGGCGCAGGCGAGGACTGGGGGGTGAACCCGAGTTCCTGAGAGATCAGCGCCGAGGTCTCCAGCAGGAGCGGAAGCTTCTCCTTCAGCTGCTCCAAACTCGCGATCACCTCGATCGCGGTCACGGAGACGGCCGCGATGACCTGTCCGCGCGAATCCCTGATCGGCGCGGCGACGCACATGACATAGGCGTCGTGCTCGCCGTCGTCGACAGCCCAGCCGCGTTCGGCGACGCGGGTGAGCTCGGCCTCAAGGGATTCGCGGTCGGCGAGGGTGGTGCTGGTGTACCGCTCGAAGGCCACGTGCGAGAGCAGGCGATCGCGTTCCTCCCGGGAGAGATGGGCGAGGATCGCTTTGCCCACGGCGCTCGCGTAGATCGAGACGGCGCGGCCGATCCGTGACGGCAGCTTCACCGCGTCGAACGCGGGGCTGTCCACCTTGTCGACGTAGATGATCTCGTCGCCGGTCAACTGTGCCAGGTGCACGGTATGGCCCGTCTGCCGCTGAAGCGCACGGAGGTGCGGGGATGCGAACTGACGTAGGTCCATGGAACCGAGCGCGAGCTCCGACAGCTCGATGAGCCCGCTGCCGAACACGTACGTCCCGGCTCCCGTCTTGCGCACGAACCGTGCGTTCTCCAGCGTCTGGAGGATGCGGAGAGCCGTGGACTTGTGGACGCCGAGCACGTCCGCGGCCTCGGAGAGGGTCAGTGGATGCTCCGCGGTCAAGCGGATCAGGTCGATCGCGCGCCGGATCGTCTGCGCCACCTAACTCCTCCTTCGCGTTGCGTATTTTGCAATGTAGCGCATGACCTGCGCAATCGTCACTTGACAGCGTTGCACATGTCGCTACGATCGTTGCAATTCCGACAGGAAGTAACGAGTCATCACTCTGGAGCACAAATGAGGCTGCATCGCGTTCGCCGGAGCATGGTCGCGGCGGTCGGCGTCACCTGTATGGCCGCCGCACTCTTGACCGGCTGCGGCTCCGACGGCGGATCCGAAGGCGGCGTGACCAAGCTGACGTTCGCTGCCTCGACCCTCGGCGACCCCGGCCGGGGCCCGCTACTCACGAAATGGCTCGAGGAGTTCAACAAGAGCCAGAACAAGATTCAGGTCTCTCCCGCGGCGGTGCCGTACCCGACGTTCGGCCAGACCGTCCTGACCCAGATGGGCAGCGGAAAAGGGCCCGATCTCATCCGCTTCGACATGCCGGAGTTCGAGTCCGCCGCGGATGCCGGCCTCATCGCACCGCTCGACGACCTCATGGACGTCAGCAAGTACGACCTGATCAAGCAGCCGGACCAGTTCATGGTCCATAACGGCCAGCGTCACGGGATCATCTTCGAGGCGTCGAACTACGCGATGTTCTACAACGCCGACCTGATCAAGAAGCCGCCCACGACCTATGAGGAGTTCGTCGAGACGGCCAAGTCGCTGACCAAGGGCGACACCTACGGCCTGGCGTTCCGCCAGACGGAGGCCGAGGAAGCCGGCGTGTGGCAGGACATCTTCAATTACGTCTACGGCTTCGGCGGCGCGTGGTCGGACGGCCAGAAGCTGACGATCAACTCGCCCGCGAACCTCAAGGGTCTGCAGGCGTTCAAGGACCTGTACGACGCCAAGGTGATCCCGCGTGGCACGGACGCGGCGACGTTCCGCCGCATGTTCGCCGAGGGCAAGGTCGGCATGGAGCTCAACAACGGCGGCTATGTGACCGCGACCCGCGGCCAGAACGCCGATCTGAACTTCAACGTCGCACCCATCCCGTTCCCGGTCCGCAAGCAGGGCGCGATCCTCGCCCCCATCGTGATCAACGAGGCGAGCCCGGCCAAGGAGGCGGCGGCGACCTTCATCAAGTGGACGCTCGAGCCGGAGAACCAGGTCAAGCTGCAGGAGATTCTCGGAGCCAGCAGCGTGGCGACGGTCACCAAGCGAAGCCCTGAGCAGCTCAAGGAGACGCCGTTCCTGACCGTCTTCGACGACCTCACCGAGACGAGCCTGCCGCAGATCGTCCAGGGATTCGAGGCGAAGACACCGGACATCCGCAAGATCGTCGTGCAGAACGTGATCGCGGCGCTCCAGGGCACGGTCGACCTCAAGACCGCACTGGACCGCGCTCAGCAACAGGCGACCCAACTGGTTGGCTGACCGGACGACACCGCCGGCGAGCCCCTCCCGCCGGCGGCGTCCTATTCTCTAAGGACCACATTCGATGACCGCGCTGGAACAGCAGCAGCTTCCAGGGCCTCGAACCGGGACCCGGCGTCGAGGCAGCCCTCTGGGGAGCAGGTGGACGCCCTACTTCTTCCTGGCCCCCGCAGCCCTCTTCATCCTGGTCTTCCAGGTCGTTCCGCTGGCGCAGGAAGTCTTTCTGAGCTTCACGCGAACCTCTTTGCTGAACCCCGCACACAGCACCTGGGTGGGGTTCGACAACTTCACCCGTATCTTCGGCGATGAGGACTTCCGCCGTACCCTCCTCATCACCCTCGTCTACGTCGTCGTGTGTGTCGTCGCCGCCGTGGGAACCGGGCTCGCAGTCGCCCTGCTTCTCAACAAGGGCTTCCGCGGCCGGGGGCTGGCGCGGGCACTGGTGACCATTCCGTGGGCGGCGCCCGGCATCGCGGTCGCGCTCATCGCGATCTGGATGCTCAACCCGGACTACGGCATCGTGAACCGCGTCCTTGACGCGGTCGGCCTCGGCGTCCCCGGCGGCGCCATCCTCGACAGCCCGCGATACGCCCTCCCGGCCATCCTCGTCACGACCATCTGGCAGCTGTTCCCGTTCACCTCGGTGGTCTTGCTGTCGGCGCTGCAGGCCGTCCCGCCGCACCTCACCGAGGCCGCGACGATGGACGGCGCGGGACGATGGTGGACCTTCCGCGCCGTCACCTGGCAGTCCATCAAGCCGACCGTCGGCCTGCTCGCCCTCCTCATGACCATCTGGTCGCTGCGGCGATTCGAGCTCATCTGGCTCATGACGAAGGGAGGACCGGTCGGCGCGACCGAGACGCTGGTCATCGACCTCTACTCGCAGGCCTTCGACTCCAAACAACTCGGCTCGGCGGCGGCGGTCGGCATGGTCGGTGTGGTCATCTCGCTCATCGTCATCGCCGGCAGCCGGTTCGTCGCCCGCGCCGCTGAAAGGGAGGCCGGCTGATGAGGCTGTCCCACGTCGGTCTGACCCTGCGGATCGTCGCTGTTCTCGTCGTGCTCGGGATCGCCGTCTTCCCGCTGTACTGGATGTTCGTCACCGCGCTGTCCGGCGATTCGGAGCTCTTCGCAGCCGAAGCCCGGCTCGTCCCCGACTTCTCCCAGTTCGGAGTCTTCATCGACGCGCTGGCCGAAGGCAAGGCGGCGACCTGGCTGCGCAACAGTCTTGTGATCGCCGCGGGCACGACGGTTCTCTCGATCGGTCTCGGCATCCCGCTCGGCTACGCCCTCTCGCGATTCTCGTTCCGGGGCAAGGTCCTCGTGACCGTCGTGCTGCTGTTCACGCAGATGCTTCCCGAGGCGCTCATGGTCGTGCCGCTGTTCGCCCTCTTCCGGCGATTCGACCTCCTCGACTCCCTCGGCGGGCTCATCCTGGTCAACTCCGCCTTCGTCCTGCCGATCGTCGCCCTCATCCTCAAGGGCGCCATCGATGGCCTGCCCCGTGAGATCGAGGAGTCCGCGCGGGTCGACGGAGCACGACCGCTCACCGTGCTCACCCGCATCAACGTGCCGCTGATCGCCCCCTCGCTCGCCGCCAGCGCGGTCATCGCGTTCTTCCACGCCTGGAACGAGTACGTGTTCGCCGTGACGTTCATCTTCACTCCCGAGACGCAGCCGGCATCGGTCGGCATCGCCAACTTCATCGGCGAGCTCGGCACGCCCATCCAGACGGTCATGGCGGTCTCTTTCCTGTTCACGGCGCCGGCCGTCGTCTTCTACCTGTTCGTACAGAAGTATGTGGTCGCCGGCATGACCGCCGGCGCCGTGAAGGGCTGAGCCGCACGTGAAGATCACCTCAGTCGACACTCTCGTCGTCGACTTCTATCGCACCAATCTCGTGATCGTCCGCGTCTCGACGGACGAAGGAATCGTCGGACTGGGTGAAGCGACCCTGGAGGGCAAGGAACGCGCCGTCCAGGGCGCCATCACCGAACTGGCCGAGGCCGTGACCGGGCTGGACCCCACTCGCATCTCCGGCATCATGTACGAGCTGGCCAGGGACTGGTACTGGCGAGGCGGCCCCGTCATCATGACCGCGCTGAGCTCGTTCGAGATGGCGCTGTGGGACATCTCGGCACGAGAGTTCGGCGTCCCGGTCTCCCGCCTGCTCGGCGGCGCCACCCGCGACCGGGTGCGCGCGTACGCCAACGGCTGGTTCTCCGGAGCCGCCACGCCCGAGGAGTACGCGGCCGCCGCGCAGAGGACCGTCGACAGCGGCTTTCGCGGTCTCAAGTGGGATCCCTTCGAGAACTTCGACCTCACGATCACCTCCCGGCAGATGGACCGCGTGCTCGCGCAGATCGACGCCGTCCGCTCCGCCGTCGGGCCCGACGTCGAGCTGTTCATCGAGGGCCACGGCCGGTTCGACGTCACTCACGCCATCAAGATCGCGCGGGAGATCGCGCAGTTCGATCCGGTGTTCTTCGAGGAGCCCTGCCCTCCGGACAATCTCGACGCTCTCGTCGACATCCGCCGGGCATCGCCGGTGCCCATCGCCGCGGGGGAGCGATGGTTGGGACGGCAGGGTTTCGCGCCGGCGCTCGCCCGGCAGGCGGTCGACTTCGTCCAGCCTGATGTGACGCACGCCGGCGGCATCGCCGAGCTGGCCTTCATCTCGACGCTCGCCGCGACCGGCTACGTCGGGTTCGCGCCGCACAATCCCAGCGGACCGCTGAGCACGGCGGCGACGCTGCAGCTCGGGGCCGCCCTGCCCAACTTCCGCTACCTGGAGATCATGGCCACCGACGTCCCATGGCGCCCGGAGATCACCAACGAGAGACTCGTGCTGACGGAGGAGGGTGACATCCTCATCCCGACCGGGGCCGGTCTCGGCATCGAGCTCGACCTGGAGGCGATCGCACGGCATCCCTTCACACCCCACCCCATGCGGTTGTTCCAGGACGCCGTCTTCGACATCCGGCCCCCCGACGAGCGGTCCTTCTTCAACCTGGGAGACGGCGAATGAACCTGTCATCGTCCGATGAGCCCGCCTGGTTCGGGACGGCCGCGGACGCGCTGCCTGACGATGCCGCGGACGCCGTCCTGATCGGCCGGATCTGGGACCCCCTCGTCGAAGGGCCCTCACCCGTGGTGGTCCGCGACGGAGAGGTCATCGACATCAGCGAGGAGTTCCCGACGGTCCGCGATATCTGCGAGCTGCCGGAACCCGCTGCCGTGGTCTCCGGACTGAACGGCCGGCACGTCGGCGCCTTCGGGGACGTGCTCGCCAATACCGGGTCCCCTGCCCGCGACCGTACCCGGCCCTGGCTGCTCGCACCGGTCGACCTCCAGGCGCTCAAGGCCGCCGGGGTGACCTTCGCCGTCTCGATGATCGAGCGCGTCATCGAAGAACGGGCCGGCGGCGACATGGCACTCGCGGCGGACATCCGCCGCCGGATGCTCGCCGGCATCGGCGCCGACCTTCACGACCTCTCGCCAGGTTCCGAGGATGCGGCGCGGCTGAAGACCCTGCTGGTCGCCGAAGGCATGTGGAGCCAGTACCTGGAGGTCGGGATCGGCCCTGATGCCGAGATCTTCACCAAGGGCCAGATCCTGTCCGCCATGGGAACCGCGGTGCCCGTCGGGGTGCTCGCCGCCTCGACATGGAACAACCCGGAGCCCGAGGTGTCACTCATCGTCCAATCGAGTGGCCGGATCGTGGGGGCGACGCTCGGCAACGACGTCAACCTCCGGGACGTCGAAGGCCGATCCGCGCTCCTGCTGCCGATGGCGAAGGACAACAACGCGTCCTGCGCGCTCGGCCCCCTCATCCGGCTCTTCGACGAGCGGTTCGACCTGGAACAGGTACGCGGCCTCGCGGTGCGGCTGGACGTCGAAGGCGAGGACGGCTTCCGCCTTGAGGCGGTCTCGGAGATGTCGCGGATCTCACGCGATCCGGAAGCGCTGGTGCGGCAGCTGATCGGCCCGCACCATCATTACCCCGACGGCGCGGTCCTCATGCTCGGCACGATGTTCGCGCCCATCCAGGACCGCGACCACCCAGGCGAGGGGTTCACGCACAAGACCGGCGATGTGGTGAGGATCAGCTCTCCCGTACTCGGCACCCTGGTCAACCGCGTCCAGAACGCCGAGGACTGTACGCCTTGGAGCTTCGGGATCCGCGACCTCATGGGAAATCTCCACAAGAGAGGACTGTTGTGAGCACTGTCCTGCCCGAAATCCGAGGATAGCCGCGCGTTACGACCGGTTCCTGGGCCCGGCCAGGGCTCAGGGCGGCCTTCAAGCGGCGAGAAAGGAGAGTGAAAGGTGGGGCTGGAAGGGTCAGCACGTCTGTAAGAGAGAGGTGAACATGACGGTCCACACCCCCGCGCCATCCGGCACCGCGCGTCGGTCGGCACGGCTTGGCCCCCTGGTGATCGGCCTGATCGTGGGCGTCGTGTTGTGCGCAGGGGCGGTGATCGCGATGCGCTGGCCCGCCCAGCAGACCCTCTATACCGACAAGCAGCCGGGCACGGTCGCGTACGACGACGACTCCTCGCACGTGATAGCGCTCATTCGCGATCACTCGCTGCTGGAGGACTCCTATCGCCTGTACGCGGGACGCGATCCGTCGCTGCGCTACGGCCACTTCGTCGACGTCGACCTCCCGGGCATCGCCGACAAGCCGGTGCAGTCCACACAGTGGACTCCGGAAGGCGTACAGGTTCGCTTCGGCACTGGGCACGAGCTGTTCGTCCCCGCCGCCTCCTTCACCGGCGGCCGGTAGGGGACTGTACGGGATTACTGGACGGACCCGACTTCCCTCTGTGCGGCTGCACGACCTGAGACATGGAGCAGCGGGGACTGTACGGTCACTGGCTCCGGCCCACTTTCGGTGGTGGCGGAAAGTGGTTAGCCGAGCGGGATGCGATGACGGAGGAGCGCGAAGCCGGCTCGCCCGTACATCTGCCTTTTGATTATTGTCGTTTTGTGTTGACGCCTTCGGTGCCGCCGTTGTGGAACGGGAGGGTGAGGGCGGCGTTGACGGCGGCCCGGTCGTAGTCCAGCCCGCGGGTGAAGGCGTGCAGGTGGGGCAGGGTCGGCCTGACGCGCTTGTTCGATCCGGGCGGTCAGTCGCTGGTCGTGGCCCTGCCTGGGGTCGAGGAGAGCGGCGAGGTCCCGGACGGGTCCGGCGAGCATGGTCATCTCGTGGCAGTGGCGGTGATGGCGGCGTCCAACCGCTCGGCGTGGTGGCCGGTGAGCTTGCTCGGTTCGGTGAGAAGAAGGCCGGCCAGACGCTTGGGTGAGATCGCGGGCCGGTCGCATTCGACGTGGCGGCCGGGCATAACGGCGGCGATGCTGCCGCGCGCGTACCGGGACGCGGTAGAGATCGTGGTCGATGCCGACCGGGCAATGCGGGCCGGGCAGAGCGCGGTGGCGATGGGGCTGCCGGATGTGGCCGTCCCCGGCGAGAGAAGAGCCCTATGCAGGCACCGTACGACACCGGCCTGGCCGCTGACGTCTTTGCGGAGGCGAAGAACACCTTCAACTGGCTCATCGGACAGCTCACCGACGCGGCGTCCGGCATGCTGACCCATGACCGGCTGGAGGAGACGATCGTCGAGCAGGGCCGTGAGCTGCAACGCCAGCTGCTGCGAGCACACCTTGATCTGCGGGCGCTACGCGAGCGGCAGCAGGCGCATCATGCCCGCCAGGATGCGGCCCGCCGCACTGATCGCAGCCGGGCTGTAGGCCGCGCTGGCCGAACTCGCGCTCCTCGTGCTGATCCTGGTGGCTATGCTGCTCGCCGAGCACAGGCAGCGGCCCGCCTGAAGGTCACGGGCTGGCGATGTACGACGTCAACCGTCGTTCCGCCCGGAACCAGCAGGCAGAGCAGGACGAGTGGCGCGGGCGTGACGGGCACGGGACCGCCGCGAGTCGCCGGCAGTGCAGAGCCGACCCCGAGTGCGGCGCCGCCCGGGGCCGGACGACGCCGCTTGCCTGGGACGGGTCAGTTCTCGATCTTCCCGCCGCCACCGCCGCAGCTGTTGATCACCCGGAGGTAGTACGACGCGTAGAGGCCGCGCACGTAGCCGCTGGCGACGCCCGCGCCGACGTGGCGGCTGTACACGATCGCCCCGTTGGTGCTGTCGATGATGCGGAAGTCGGCCTGGGCGCACGTGAGGCCGCCTCGTACCGAGAAGTAGATGTAGTGCTCGGCGGCGTCCGCCGGAATGGAACCGCTGCTGCAGGAGGAACTGCCGACGCTCACATAGCAGGACGCCGAGGCGGCCTGGGCCATCCCGGGAGTGAGGGTCAGCCCGAGCCCCGCCGCGGCGGCCACCACCGCCGCGCGCTTGACGCCGCTCACCGCGCTCCACCTCCTTCCCGGCTTCGTGCGAATTGCTCGTCCTTCGATCTCACTGCTGACTTTACTGTTGCTGCTCACTTTCTCCTCCGTCACTCGCTGGACTGCCGGTGCATCGAGAGCTTTACATAAACGCTCCCGGAGAACTTGCCCGCGCGCGCCGACTCTTTGACCGGAGGTGACTGACAGAGGCTTTACCGGACCCGCCCGTCTCGCATGTGGCGGCGATAACTCGCCGGCGGGAGCCCGAAAGTCCGGCGGAAGAGGCGGTTGAAATGCGCGTCGCTGATGAATCCCCACCGCGCGGCGATGACATTGATCGGGACGCTGTCCGTCAGGGGGTCGGCCAGGGCGCGCCGGCACCGTTCGAGCCGCCGGTCCCGGACCCAGCCGCTGATGGTGAGCCCTTCCTGGAGGAAGAGCCGCTGCAGGTGGCGGAGTGAGACGTGATGGGCCGCGGCGATGTCGGCGGGGGACAGGCTCAGGTCGTCGAGGTGCCGCTCCACGAAGTCCTGGACGCGCAGGACGAGCACCTGGCCGGAATCCGGCAGGAGCGTGTCCGGGTCCTTCTCCAGCTCGTGCGCCAGCAGCGCCGTCAGCAGGTCGACGACGATCGTGGACAGCCTGCCGCGGTCGGCCGCCAACAGGTGGCCCGCGTTCGACAGCGACTGCTGGAGCAGGCCGCCGAGTATCGCGCCCACGCCGTGCCGCCCGGACATCCGCCGGCCCAGCAGCGGCTTCACGATGGTCTCCGAGAGCCGCAGCACGTCGTGCGGGAACTGGACGATCAGCCCCTCGGACAGGCCATCCCCGTCGGCGGCGCTCCATGCCTTGAAGGGGCGGGAGGTGTCGTACAGGACCAGATCGGTGGGTGCCAGGACCGCCTGGCCGTGCCCTTGCTCCAGCCCTGAACGGCCCCCGACGGTGACCGAGAGCTGGTATGCCTCCGGGTCGGAGCGCCGGATCCGGCTGGCGCTTCGATGCGCCTCGAACCCGACGCAACTGACCCTGGTCAGGTGCACCGGGCCGAGATCGACCGAACGCATCTCGGCCCAGAAGTCCTCCGCGTGCGCGCTGAAGGCCTCGACCGAGACCACCGCCTTGGCGACCGACTCCCACCAGACCTCGAACCGATCCCCCGCCGGGACATCGTCGAGTCGCACCACGCATTCGCCCATCTGCCACCTCCCCCGTGGGCGCCGCAGCCGGGCGCCGGCTGCAAATACAGGCATCAGATATTCGTCCCCCACGATGCGACGGCAGCCCTATGGCACGCGCCGCTCAGACCTCCGCGTTCATATTCAGCGGCACGAGCCCGCGGGCACAACGAGTTTTACCTCAGCGGAAAACATCCTGCTGACAATACGGGCACAACCCGCCTGGCGCGGACGGTCAAAGGAACGGCGTACGGCGGCAATCTCGCATTCGACGGCGGTGTGAGACTTCGGGTCAGGGACGGGACACGGTCGTCCCATGACACACGAGGAGACAGACATGCGCCGCACGATCCGCAGGACATTGTTCGTTTTAGCCGCGGCTCTGTCCACGGCGGCTCCACTCATGGTGACCTCCACGGGTTCCGCCGCGGCCGCCGCCGACTGGGACCGGGTCAGCTGCAGCATTCCGCCCCTGGTGGCACAAATGACGACGCGGAAGTGCACGCCCATCCCCGCGCACCGGTCACAACACTGGGTTCTCATCGACGTCGACCAGATCGCCCGCTCCACCGAGTGGTGGCTGACCGACCTCGACACCGGCGTGGTGGTCGGGCACGGCACCGGTGACGCCAGGAACCGGACCATCTACGGGCTCTACGGGGAGCGGTACGAACTGCGCGTCTACGGGTACGGCACCAACGCCTGGGCGGCCAACTACACCTGATCCGACCACGGGAGCAGCCGTCGCGGATGCCGGGCGGCGGCTGCTTTTCGCGCGCGGGTACATGTGCGGGAAGTTAGCGTAGGACGTGCCGGGGTCGCCGCGTGCCAGGTGCTCTGTGAGGTGATCGGCGCCGCGTGATGCTCCAGAACGCCATCGTCGACCAGCATCCACCGAGAGGGACAGGCATGGCGCATCGTTCCAAGGGCACACTCAGGATCGTCTTCACCGCCGAAGATCTCGCGCTCACCCGGATGGCGATCCGTACCGACCTGATGTGGGAGATGGTCGGCAGCCTGCACCGCC
>NZ_BAAAMU010000037.1:0-87774 GCF_039529435.1 Nonomuraea maheshkhaliensis | reverse complement strand
GGCTGGCCGAGGAGGTGCTGGGGGTGGCGGGGGTCTTCGAGCACCCGCCGGGCGCCTACCGGCTGGCCGACGTGCTGTTCGAATACCAGCTCACCCGGTCGAGCCAGGCCACGGCGCTGCTCGCGGGGTTGCTGGACCCGCTGCTCGACAATCCCGACCTGCTCAGGACGCTCACGGCGTACCTGGACACCGGGCTCGATCGGCGGCGCACGGCCGAGTTGCTGCACGTGCACCCGAACACCGTCGACTACCGGTTGCGCCGGGCCGCCGCCCTGACCGGGCTCGATCCGATGGATCCGGCTCACCTCCAGCGGATCGGGGCCGCGCTGGCCGCCCGCCGCCTCACCGGACCCCGGTGAAGACGGCACTTACAGGACGCCGGTGACCGCGGAGGTCACGATGGTGGCGAAGTTGCGCATGCCGAGGGCGTTCGGGTGGAACGGCGCGGCAGGCGCGGCCGGCACGTACGGCTCGATCCACCGCACTCCGGGCGACGCGCACGGGTCGTGGCCCGCGCTCGGCGTCTGCAGGTCGATGAAGCCCGCCCCGGCCGAGGCGGCCTGCTCGGCCAGCATCTGGTTGAAGTACATCAGCGTGGCCCTGACGTAGTTCGCGTCCGCGCGGATGATCGGGACGCGCGGGTAGCAGCCGTTCTGCCGCGCGTACGTGGCGTAGCCCACCACGAAGATCCTGGCCTGCGGGGCGCGGGCGCGGATGTCGGAGACCAGGGCGGTGAGGCGGGGGCGCAGCGCGTCGGTCGCGACCCGCCACTGGTCCTGGCCGCCTGAGTTGTAGTCGTCGTTGCAGGCGTCGCCGATCGGGGGCGGCAGCAGGTTCAGGCAGTCCTCGATGAAGTCGGTGAGCCCGACGTCGTTGGCGCCGATCTGCACCGTGACGAGCGTCGTGTTCTGGCTGAGCGCGTCGAGCTGGGGCGCCACGTCGCCGAGTTCGGTGTCCTGCGACTCGTACATGTCGGTGGTCTTGGCGCCCGAGCACGTCACGTCGCGGAACGTGCTCGCGCCGATGGCCCGTGCGGTCAGGTGGGGGTAGTTGCGGTCGGAGCGCAGGCAGCCGTAGTCGGGGCCGATCTGGTTGGGCACCAGCGGGCCGGCGGCGGCCGAGTCGCCGAGCGCCACGTACACCTCGGCCTGGGCGGCGTGCGCGGATGACACCGTGAGGCTGAGACCCAGAACGAGGACGAGGCAGGTTGCGGTGAGTGCGCTGAGCGTTCTCCGCGCTGTTCTCCGGGCCGTTCGTAATGCCGATCTCCGGGCCGTTCGGGGCGTTCTGACCGGTCGCGCCATGAGGACTCCTTCGGCTAAGGGTGGGGGTGCGGAATCCGTGGGTCGGTCAGCGGCGGAAGGGGCCGGTCACCTCGTACGTGATGCCTCCGGTGCCGGCGGACTCGCCGCTGGTGCCGCGCTGGGAGGAGAAGTAGAGCCGGGTGCCGTCGGGGGAGAAGGCGGGGCCGGTGATCTCCGAGCTCGCGTGGCCGTCGAGGCGCATGATCGGGGCCACGACGCCGTCCGGCGTGATGATGTTGATCTCCATGTTGCCGCCGTCCTCGGCCACGTAGAGATCGCCCGACGGCCGGCCGGTGATGTTGTCGACGCCGTCGAGCGTGCCCGTGCCGTCGTAGATCGCGGTCACGGTCTGGCGGGCGGTGTCGTACGCCCAGACCCTGCGGTCCCCCTTCGCGGTGAAGTAGCAGACCCCGGCGGCGTAGTGGCAGCCCTCGCCGCCGTTGAAGTGCCTGGCCGCGGCGACCTGGTGCCTGGTCTGGCGTTCGAGCACGCCGGGCGTGGGGTCGGGGACCTCACGCCACTCCACGGCGTCGCCGCCGAGGCCGCAGAGCACGTCGAGCCGGCCGCTGGACAGGTCACCCCAGGTCGTGGGCGTGAAACGGTAGAAGCAGCCGTCGCTCTCGTCCTCGGTCAGGTAGATCACGCGGTGGTCGGGGTCGCACGCGGCGGCCTCGTGCTTGAAGCGGCCCATGGCGGGGCGGGCGCGGGCCTCGCCGCCGAGCGGGTACGTCTCGTACACGCGGCCGCGGAAGATCTCCTCGCACGACAGCCAGGTCTGCCAGGGGGTCGCGCCACCGGCGCAGTTGATGTTCGTGCCGCTGAGGATCCGGTACGCGCGCTCCACGGACCCGTCGGCCCTGAACCTGATCGCCGAGGCGCCGCCGATCAGCGGCACCTCGGAGTTGGAGACGTAGATCCAGCCGGCGCCGTCGGCGAAGCAGGCGCCGCCGTCGGGGGCCGGGTGCCACAGCGTGCCGCCGACCAGCCGGCCCGACCTGGCCACGACGCGGCCGGTGAACCCGGAGGGTAAGGCCATGCCGTTGGCGTCGGGCGCGCCGAGCGGCCCGTACGGGCTCGCCCCCGCGGACACCGACGAGATCGACGCCGCCGCCTCGTGCCACACCGCCCCCGAGAACGCCACCGCCACCGGCACGGACATCAGGAAGGTACGGCGGCGCATGGAGGCTCCCCACTGGTCGCGGTTCGATTCGCAGACAAACGATGAGCCATGCTCGTCATTCTGTGAACTGGACCGTGGAGTAAATGTGAGCGGTCAAATCTGTGACGCCTCACAAAAGGGCATGCGCCACTGTGCGTCGGGCACCGCCCTGCCGCCGCGACGGCCGGTCCTGGGCCAGACGTCGCCGGGCCGCCGCGACGGCCGAATCAGCGGGTCAGGCGTCGCCAGGCCGCCACATCGGCCAGAAGAGCGCGCCGTCCGGCAGCGCGAACGGCTGCCGTGGCTGGTAGCCGTGCCGCGCGTACAGGTCGCGGTTGCGCGGGTCGCTGGCCACCAGGTACGCCGGCGCGCCCGCCAGCCGGGCGTGCTGGTACTGCAGCAGGGCCGTGCCCAGCCCCTGGTTCTGCCGGTCGGGATGGACCGCCAGGAAAGCCAGGTGGTGGTACGGCGGCTGCGGCTGGTTCTGCTCGGACAACTCGTCGAGGGTGCGGAAGCGCTCGGCCCACTCGCCGGTGGCCTCGCTCAGCCGCCGGTCGTAGTCGGCCGGTCCGGGCAAGTCGGCCGTCCGCTGGAACCACACGGCGACCGCCTGGCCGTCGTCGGCGAAGTGGACCTCACCGTGCTCCAACGCGTGCTCGACGAAGATGCGGTAGTCGGCGGCGAGGATCCGGTGCCGCGACCGGCGGTCGGGCACGAGGTAGGCCGAGCATCGCAGCCCGGCGAACGCGGTGGCGATCAGCTCGGCCGCGGCCGCGCCTTCGTCGGCCGTGGCCCTGCGGACGGTCACCCGCAGCGCGAAGGGTCCTCCTGATGTGCGGTCCATGACCGGCCAGGCTTCGAACGTATCTTTCACGAGGCCCAGGTCTCCTCTCATCAGTCACGCGGTGTCCTGGGCGGTGGCCGCCTCGGCGTCCATCCCCAATCGCAGCGTAAACGGAGGGCGGCCGGGAACGCAGCACGAGGGTCCTCGCCGCCCTGTCGCCCGGGTCGTGCGGGAGCCGACCGGCTGCCCGGCGTGGCCTCGGCCTGGCTGCCAGACTGGCCTCGGTCGATTGCTCGGCTGACGGGTCCCTTACGTGGTTGGGAGATCCACTTGTTCTGGCCGTGGGTATCGGTGCCCGGGACCACGATCAGGAGGCATCGCGATGGCGAACTTTCCCATTGTTGTCGGTATAAATCGCACGCAAGATGGCTCCATCGCCGTCGCGGTGGGCGAGTCGGGCATGTACAGCCTGCAGAAGGAGCGCGTCAGCCGCCGCGAGCACCACTGGGGCCGCCTCGGTGACCTGCCGGACCGGTACGTGCCCGCCATGCCGCTGCTCAAGGAGCGGGTCGACCTGGTCGTGGAGGGCTATGCCGCCGACACCGAGATCGAGCACGCGGGCGCGTACGAGCAGGAGACCCGCCAGACCCTCGGCCTCGGGGACGAGACGCCGATCGTGATGGTCTCCTCCCACCTGTCCCACATCTACGGCGCGTTCCACCCCTCGCCGTTCGAGCAGGCGGCGGGGCTGGTGATCGACGCGCGGGGCAGCCGGATCGGGGACCTGGTCGAGCAGGTCGAGCTGCCGTTCGACGCGGACGAGGACCTGCTGGAGGTCGCCTCCTACTACCGGTGCACGCGCGGGCGGATCGAGTGCCTGGCCAAGCAGTTCTGGGACGGCGACTGGGCCAGGCCCGCCGGGCTCGGCTGCTTCTACGCGCTGCTGGCCGAGGTGACGTGGCCGGGGAGCGAGGGCGACGGGACCAAGGTGATGGAGCTGGCCCCGTACGGCGACCCGGACGCGCTGGGCCTGCCCGACCTGGACGTGCGCGGACACGAGGTGCACATCCCGCCCGCCTGGACGGAGCTGTTCCGCCATGCGGGCGCTTGCGGGGAGGGTCCGGACGGCGGGGAGTTCCGGCGTACTGAGCCAAGAGATGGGGAGTCCCGGCGTACCGGCGGATTCGAGTACGAGCCGGGCGGTGAGGAGTTCCGGCGGGCCGCGAATCTGGCCGCCGCCGGGCGGCGGGCCTTCGAGCGGGCACTGCTCCGGGTCGTCGCGTGGCTGCACGCCGAGACCGGCCTGGACGCGCTGGCCTTCTCCGGCGGTGCGGCGCTGAGCGGCTCCGCCAACGGACGGCTGATCCGCGAGTCCCCGTTCCGCGAGCTGTTCGTCCCGCCCGCCCCGCACACCGGCGGCACCGCCGTGGGTTGCGCCCTGTACGGGCTGGCCGCCTGCCTCGGGGTACGGCCCCGATTCCGCTGGACGGACGACTTCCTCGGCCCCGACCGGGACGAGCGCGAGATCGAGGCCGCTGTCCGCGCTCTGCCCGCCGACCTGTACGTCGAGCGGCCGGAAGACCTGACGGCGGCACTCGTGGCGTTGCTGGAGAGCGGCCGGGTTATCGGGTTGTACCAGGGGCGCAGCGAGTCGGGCCCGAGGGCGCTGGGCCATCGCAGCATCCTCGGCGACCCGCGCGACCCCGACCTCCAGGACTACGTCAACCTCGAGGTGAAGGGCCGCGAGTGGTTCCGGCCGCCGGCGCCCGTGGTGACGGCCGAGCACGCGGAACGGATCTTCGAGCTGGACCGGCCGTCCCCGTTCATGCAGTACGCCGTCGCCGTCCGCCCGGAACACCGTGACCTGCTGCCGGGCATCACCCACGTGGACGGCACGGCCACGCCGCAGACGGTCGAGCGGGAGAGCCTGCCGTTCCTGCACGCCCTGCTGACGGCCTGGCACGAGCGTACGGGCACGCCGGTGCTGGCCGGCGCCACGCTCTCCGGCCCGGGGGAGCCGCCGGCCGAGACGCCGGAGCACGCGATCCAGACCCTGCGCGAGACGGGCCTCCATGCGCTGGCGATGCCGCCGTACGTCATCCGCAAACGCGAGGAGCCGCCACTGCCGGGCGCGTAGCCGCGTCCGCGTCCGTGGGACACGGGAGCCCGCGCCGACGAGAGCGTGATCGCCAGGCTCTGCGCGCGACACGACAGCGCAGGTCAGAGAGGTCTTGGGATTGTCGCCCCGCTCCGGGTACGGTCGGTCACATGCGCGTCTACCGAGCCGGATCCGTGACCCAGCTCACCCTGGCCGCGTCGATCGCGCTGATCGCCGGATGCGGCGGCGCCGCCGTGCCCGCCGCCCATGAGGTGGCGCTGCCCGCGTCCCCGCCGCCGGCCGCCACTCCCGGTCGTCCGCTGGAGGGCAAGACCGTGGTGATCGACCCGGGGCACAACGGCGGCAACGCCTCGCACCCGAAGGAGATCAACCGGCTGGTCGACGTCATCACCGGCCGGAAGCCGTGCAACACCACCGGCACCCAGACCGACGCCGGCTTTCCCGAACACGCCTTCACCTGGGACGTCGCCGGCCAGCTCAGGCCCATCCTGGAGAAGATGGGCGCGAAGGTGGTGCTGACCAGGCCCAACGACAAGGGCGTGGGCCCCTGTGTCACCGAGCGGGCCGCGATCGGCAACGAGGCCAGGGCCGACGCGGTCGTGTCCATCCACGGCGACGGCGCGGCGCCGAGCGGGCACGGGTTTCACGTGATCATGCCGGGGCTGCTGCCCGGGCACAACGACGACGTGGTGCGGCCCTCGCGCCGGCTCGGCCTGGCCGTTCGTAACGCCTACCGCGAGGGCACGGGCATGCCGTACGCCGACTATGTGGGGCGCAGGGGCCTGACGACCCGCGTCGACCTGGGCGGACTCAACCTGTCGACGCGGCCGGCCATCTTCATCGAGTGCGGCAACATGCGCAATCCGGGCGACGCCGCCAAGATGTCCGATCCCGCCTTCCGCAAGCGGATGGCCGGTGCCCTGGCCGACGGGGTCAGGAACTTCCTGAGCTAGCGTACGCGCGCAGGAACGCCGCGACGGCGGCCTGCGCGAGGTGCGCCAGGTCGGCCTCGGTGTAGTGGTCGGCGCCGCCCCAGAACATCGCCTTGTTCACCGGGATCCACAGCAGCAGGCCGACGAAGTGCTGCGCGGCCAGCTCCGGATCGTCCGTGCGCAGCAGGCCGCGCTCGGCCAGCCGGGCGAAGCTGGTGGCCATGGTGCGCAGCGAGCGTTCGAAGCCCGCCTCGTACCAGGTGCGGCCGAGATCGGGGAAGCGGTCGGCCTCGGCCACCACCAGCCGGCGCAGCCGCAGCACCTCGGGGCGCATGAGCTCGGCGAGGAAGCGGCGGGCCAGCTCGCCGAGGTCGCGCTCCAGGTCCTCGCTGTCGTCGAGGGTCGCCGTGACCATCTTGGCCAGGCCTTCCACCTGGCCGGTGGTGTCCATGATGATGCTGGTGAACAGCTGCTCCTTGTCGGTGAAGTGTTTGTAGACGGTCTGCTTCGACACGGAGGCCAGTGCGGCCACCTCGTCCATGCTGGCGCCCACGTAGCCGTTGCGCAGGAAGACCGGGCGCGCGGCCTCCATGATCTGCCTGCGCTTGCGTGCCGTCCGGGTGTCCTCTTCCGCCGCCATGACCGCCCTCTCCTCGTCCGACGGACACACAGTACTAGACAGTTCCGTACCAATGTCAGTACTGTACCGTCTAGTTCCAGCGACAAATGGGAGAGAAACACCATGAAGGACCTTCAGCAGCAGGTGCAGGAAGCCGCGGACAAGCTCGTCGAGTCCGGCGAGGAGCGCGGGCTCCAGGTGGCCGTCTACCGGGACGGCGTCCAGATCGTGGACGTGGTCGCGGGCATGGCCGACCCGGAGAGCGGCCGGCCCGTCACCTCCGACACGCCTTTCTACAACTTCTCGATCGGCAAGGGCGCCACCGCGACCGTCGCGCACGTGCTGGTCGAGCGGGGGCTGTTCGGCTATGACACGCCGGTGGCCGAGCTGTGGCCGGAGTTCGCGCGGCACGGCAAGCAGGGCGTCACCGTACGGCACGTGCTCTCGCACACGGCGGGCGTGCCTGGCGTGCCGCTCGACACCACCCCCGAGGACATCTGCGACTGGGGCCGG
This sequence comes from Nonomuraea maheshkhaliensis, assembly GCF_039529435.1. Lineage (NCBI taxonomy): Bacteria > Bacillati > Actinomycetota > Actinomycetes > Streptosporangiales > Streptosporangiaceae > Nonomuraea > Nonomuraea maheshkhaliensis. Next base: position 80,344 of record NZ_BAAAMU010000037.1, on the reverse strand, counting down.
ATGACCGCCGCGCTGGAGGACGCCGAGCTGTGGTGGGAGCCGGGCGCCAAGGTCGGCTACCACGCCTACACGTTCGGGTTCCTGGTCGGCGAGATCGTCCGGCGGGCGACCGGTGAGCCGATCTCTCAGGTGCTGAAGGAGCAGGTGGCCGGGCCACTGGGCGTGGCCGGCGAGCTCTACTTCGGGATGCCCGCGACGGAGCACGCCCGGCTGGCCAGGCTGGAGGACGCTCCCATGGACATGTCGGCTTTCGGGGAGATGCCGGCGGACCTGCCGATGTTCAAGGCCGGGCCGATGACGCTGATGCCGAACGCCGAGCTGGGCAGCCGGCCCGACTATCTGTCGGCAGACATCCCGGCGGGAGGCAAGACCTCCGCCAGGGCCGTCGCGCGCATGTACGCCGCGCTGCTCGGCGAGGTGGACGGGGTACGGCTGATCACGCCCGAGCGGCTGCGTGAGGCGACGGCCGTGGTGTCGAGCGGGATGGACGAGGTGTTCGGCATGCCGGTGACGTGGGGGCTGGGGTACGGCATCGGCGGGCCCGCCTCGACGGCGGAGCAGAGCCCGACTGTGTTCGGGGTGCCCGGCGCGGGTGGCAGCGCGGCCTGGGGCGACACGGCGACGGGCACGGCGTTCGCGCTCACCAAGAACCGGCTCACCAACGACTTCACCGCGGCCGGCCTGTTCGCCGACCTGGTCTCGCGCGCTTCCTGACCGCCTGGCTGGGGTCAGCCGTCGCGGCAGAGCGGTGAGCCGCCGACCACGCAGGCGATGTCGTCGAGCTGGCAGCTGAGCAGGGTGCCGTCCATCCCGAGCACGAGCACGAGGTCGCGCCGATGGGGATGGGCCAGCACGACCCTGCCGACGACGCCGTTATCCAAGATCACGGTGGGGCGGCCTGCCGCATTGTCCATGCCCTCGTGACTCCTCTCAGGTCCGGAACGAGGCCCGCACCGGACCCGTCACCACCAGGATGCACAGGCTCGGGCCCTCCGCGCATCGGTCCGGCGGCTGTATTTCCGGTCCGTCCTGGGGAGGACGTTCGGACACCGGACCTCCTGCCTGGTCAACCCCACGAGAACTTGTTCTATTTCACTCGCCTGGCGAACCGAAGGAGATCCTCGGTAAGCAGCGAGTAATATGACGTCCAAGTTGTTCGCGGCGAAGGGGGCGAAACACCGTGACCGAGCTAGAACGCGTTCCGCCCGGCGTCAACCCGAAGATACCGAGCTCGGCCAGGGTCTATGACTACCTGCTCGGAGGCAAGGACAACCTGGCGGTCGACCGCGCCGTGGCCGAGAAGTTGCTCGCGGTCGCCCCCGACACCCGGCTCGTGGCCAGGGCCAACCGCAGGTTCCAGATCGAGGCGGTCGGTCATCTCGCCGAGCGGGGGGTCAGGCAGTTCATCGACCTCGGCACCGGCATCCCGACCGCGCCCAGCATCCACGAGACCGTCCGCGCGGTGCACCCCTCCTGCCGGGTGATCTACGTGGACAACGACCCCGTGGTCCGCAGGCACGCCCAGGTGCTGCTGGCCGACTCCCCCGGCGTCGCCGGCATCGAGGCCGACCTGCGCCGTCCCGGTGACATCCTGGCCGACCCGCACGTCACCGGGCTGATCGACTTCGACCAGCCGGTGTGCGTGCTCATGGTCGGGGTGCTGCACTTCGTCATGGACGAGGAGGATCCCGAGGGGATCGTGGCCGCCTTCAGGAAGCACATGGTGGCCGGCAGCCATCTGGTGCTCTCGCACGCCATGGCGGAGAGCGCCCCCGAGGCCGTCGCCCAGCTCCAGCTCGCCACGGCCGGCTCGCCGGCGCAGTCCAGGTTCCGTACGAGGGCGGAGGTGCTGCGCTTCTTCGACGGGTTCGAGCTGATCGGGCCTGGATTCGTACCGGTCCAGGACTGGTGCGCCGATCCGGCCGAGGCGCGGGTCCCCTTCATGGATGCCCCGCCTCACCTGCTAGTGGAGGGCGGGGTCGGCCGGATCAGAGCTTGATGCCTTCGATGATCTTGATCAGCTCGGTCTGGATGGCCTCGCTGGCGTGCACCGTGACGATGACGCCCCCACGCTCGACCCATCCCGCGTACCGGCCGGTGCCGAGCGCGCCGTCGCTTCGCATGACGAGCACCCGTCGCTGGCCGATCTTCATGCTCTTCGTCCCGCCCGCGAACCTGCCCTCCTCCAGCGGGACCTTCTTCAGCTGCGTGCCGCTCCCGGCCTTCGGCCAGCACACCACCCGCACCCACAACGACCGGTGCGCGCGGTCGACGTCGTCACGGTCGTCGGACCAGCGGTAGCCGTACTCGGTGAGGCCGTGGTGCTTCGACGCCGTCACCTCGCCGTGGACGAAGCCCTTGGGCAGGTGGCCGACGCGGACCCCCTTGATCGCGGTGGCCCCCTTGGCCGGCCGGTCAGGCTCGGCGGCCTTGAGCACCTTCACCAGTGCGGCCTTGGGCGGGGCCGGGCAGAAGGGACGCGTCTCGGCCTGGGCGGGCAGAGCGATCAACGCCGCGGCGACGGTGCCCGCGGAGAGGGCGGCCAGCAGGGGAGTGTTCTTCATGCCGGGTTGGATGTGATCACGCTCGGAAAGGTTCAGTACGACTTCAGTTCGATGTGCGTGGCGTACTTGTCGGTCATCTTCATCATCAGGCCGAGCAGGAACTTCGACTTGAAGGTCCAGTTGCGCATCAGCATCCTGACGCCGCCGCTGGGAGCCATGAACGGGCCGGCGTTGCCGTTCTCCGCGATCTTGGCGTAGGGACGCATCTGCCGGTCGTACTCGGCGAAGGCTGCGCGGTGGTCGCCGTTCGCCGCGGCCAGCTCGCCCGCCAGCACGTAGGCGCCCACCATCGCCAGGCCGGTGCCGAAACCGCCCAGGGTGTTGCCGTACGCCGCGTCGCCGAGCAGCACCACCCGGCCCGCGCTGTAGCGGTCGATCCTGACCTGGCTGAGCGAGTCGAGGTAGACGTCCTCGGCGGTGCTCACCGCCTTCATGATCTCCGGGGTGCGCCAGCCCATGCCCTCGTACCTCCGCGCCAGGATGGCCTTCTGCTGCTCCGCGTCGTAGCGGTCGTAGTCGAGCGGGTCGGAGGCGAAGACGAAGAACGCGGTCGCCTTGGTGCCGCCGACCGCGACCATCCGGCTCGGCTCGTTGTACATCATCGCTCGCTCGCCGAAGTCCGCGTCCAGCTCGACCAGGGCGTAGTAGTGGCCGAGGAACTTGACGAAGTCGGCCTCGGGGCCGAAGGCCAGGCGGCGCACGTTGGAGTGGATCCCGTCCGCGCCCACGACCAGGTCGAAGGTTCGGGGGGCGGCACGTTCGAAGGTGACGTGCACGCCGGCCGGGGTCTCGGTGAGCGAGGTGATCGAGTCGCCGAAGACGTACTCGCAGTGGGGGGCGGTGCGCTCGTAGAGGAGCCGGGACAGGTCGCCGCGCCTGATCTCCAGGTCGCCGCCGGTGAACTCGCCGGGGATGACGGCCAGCACGCGGCCGTTCGCGTCCACGATCTCCTGGTCGGCGCCGCCGGTCTGCAGGCGGCGGACGTCGTCGAGGATGCCCATCCTGGTCAGCACGGTGTTGTGGGTCTCGCCCTTGAAGTCGACGGCCTGCCCGCCCTCGCGCAGGGTTCCGGCCTTCTCCACGACGGTGACCTTGAAGCCGTAACGGACGAGCCAGTGGGCGAGGGCGGGGCCGCCGATGCTGGCGCCGGAGATGAGGACGTTGACGTTTCGCATGCCAGTGAGCCTCGCCGCACCCGCTGACAACCCGGCGACACCCGGCTGACAGCACCCCCCCTGCGCTGTCAACGCGGGCTTACCGGCCGGTGGTGCTGCGGAGGACGGTCACGGCCTCGTCCCGTTTCATGGCGGCGCCGCTCGCGTACGCCGCCGCGAACGCGTCGGGGCCGAGGACGCGGGTGGCCTCGGCGGCGGTGGCGGCGACGTCGCGGTCGCCGACCATGGCCATCCCCCGCACCGCCGCTCCCACCCCGAGCAGCACTGCCGCCCCGCCCGCCGCCCGCCGCCGCCCGTCCCCTCCGTCGCCAGGGTCGGGTACGCCGGCCGTGAGGACGTGGCCGGCCAGGCCCTCCGCCGCTTCGGCCAGGTCGTTGGCCAGGGGGGAGCGCAGTGCGATGGCCACGGCCTCGGCGTGCATGCGTGCCGCCCGGTCCACGTCCCCCTGGGCGGTCGCCAACCGGCCCAGCGCCGTGTGCACCCGTGACGTCGTTCCTCCGGCGGTGAACGTACCGGCCCCCGAGCCGGACAGCGCCGCCTCAAGCCGCTCGGCCGCCCCGGGAAGGTCGCCCTGGAGCCGCAGCATGTCGCCCAGCTCCAGCCGCACCCAGGCCAGCAGCTCCGGACGGCCCAGCCGGCGCTCCAGCTCGCCCGCCCGCTCGCAGTCGGCGCGGGCCGCCTCGGCGTTCCCCGCCCGCCAGTGCGCGTCTCCGCGCCTGAGTAGGATGTCGGCCAGCTCGTCCAGCGCCCCGAGCTCCGCCACCATCGCCAGCGCCCGGTCCCACAGCTCCATCGCACGGCCCCAGTCGCCGCGCCAGCTCGCGAGCAGGGCCAGCCAGTCGAGCGCCTGCCCGGTGCCCCAGCGCTCGCCCATCGCGCCGAAGTCCGCCAGCACCACCTCCAGCTCGGCCTCCGCCTCGGCCAGCCGGCCGTCGTGCAGGGCCATCAGGGAGAAGCCGAGCCGTTCGAGCGCCCGGCTCCACGGCTCGGTACGCAGGAGCCGCCGGTCCCGCTCGACCGTCACTCCGCCCCTGGGCGGGCCAGCGATCATGCCCCAGAGTGCCACGCCGAACCGGTGCCGCAGCGGCCGGTCGAGCGACTCGACGATCGTCCGCGCCCGCTCCCAGTGCGGCGAGTCCGTCCCCGGTACGGCGTGCAGCACGGCCATCACGTACTCCTCGGCCAGCTCGTCCCCCGGCTCCGGGCCGTCGAGCAGGCGTTCGGCGTGCGGGGTGGCCTGGCCGCGCCGCCCGCTCAGCCACCAGTACATGGCCAGCGCCGTCATCAGCCGGAACGCCGTCGGCCTGTCGTGCTCGACGCCCCAGCGCAGCGCCGCCTGCAGATTGGCGTTGTCGGCGGACAGCCGGGCCAGCCACTCCAGCTGCTCGGCCCGGTAGAGCCGGTCTTCCGCGCGCCGTGCGAACGTGAGGAACCAGGCCGCGTGCGCCCGCCGCAGCGCCTCCTCCTCGTCCGCCTCCCCCAGCCGTCCGGCGCAGAACAGGCGGATGGTGTCGAGCATCTGGTAGCGCTCGCCGTCGGTCTCGACGAGCGATTTGTCCACCAGATCCGCCAGCACGCCGGCCAGGTCCTCCGCCTCGGCCAGTTCCCCGGGCGTTGCCGGGGCGGGTGTGGCGCAGACGTGTTCGACCGCCTCCAGCGTCGCGCCGCCGCTGAACACCGAGAACCGCCTGGCCAGCGCCTGCTCCCGGGCGTCCAGCAGGCTCCAGCTCCACTCCACGACCGCGTGCAGCGTCTGGTGGCGCGCGGCGGCCGTACGGTCGCCGCGCGAGAGCAGCCGGAACCGGCCGTGCTCGGCCAGCCGGTCGGCGATCTCCGCCACCCCGAACGTGCGCACCCGCGCCGCCGCCAGCTCGATGGCCAGGGGCAGGCCGTCGAGTGCCGCGCAGATCCGCAGCACCGCGTCCAAGGTGCCGGGATCGAGCGTGAACCCCTGCCGTACCGCCGCCGCCCGGTCGGCGAACAGCCTGACCGCCGGATAGCCGGCGGGGTCGGCCTCCCCGGGCGGCGGGGTGGGGAGGGGAGCGAGCGGGACCAACTGCTCGCCGGTGATGCCGAGCGACTCCCTGCTGGTGGCCAGGACGCGCAGGCCGGGGCAGCGGGCGAGCAGGCGGCGGGTGAGCGCGGCGGCTGCGCCGATCACGTGTTCGCAGTTGTCCAGGATGAGGAGAACGTCCTGCTCGGCCAGCGCGGCGATCAGGCGGTCCGCGGGATCGGACTCGCCGGCGGCGGGCGGCCTGAGCGCGGACTCGCGCAACCCGAGCGCACCCAGCACCACCCGCGCCACCTGAGCCATCCGACCCGCCTCGGCAGCGTGAGCCGCCTCGATCACCCGCGCCGCCTCGGCCGAGTGAGCAGCCTGGGCCACCGGGGTCGCCTGTCCCGTTCCGCCGTCCGCGATCGACAGGTCCACGAACGCCGGCCCGCCGTCACGCCCAGACGAGGCGCGGCGGGTGGTGGACTCGATGGCGAGGCGGGTCTTGCCGGTGCCGCCCGGCCCGACGATCGTCACCAGCCGGGCCCCGCGCAGCGCGTCCAGCCGCGCCAGCTCCGCCTCGCGGCCCACGAAACTCGTGAGCTGCGCCGGCGGCGGGACCCGCGTGCCGCTCTCCCGCTCCCCGCGCAGGATCGCCAAGTGCAGGGCCGCCAGCTCGGGCGAGGGGTCGGCCCCCAGCTCGTCGGCCAGCAGCCGCCGGCCCTCGTCGAAGACGGCCAGCGCCTCCGCCTGCCGTCCCGCCGCGTGCAGCGCGCGCATCAGCAGCCCGCGCGCCCGCTCCCGCAGCGGATGCGCGGCCACGAGCTCGCGCAGCCCACTCACCGGGCCGGCCTCGGGCAGCGACAGCTCGGCCTCGAACAGGTCCTCGGTGGCCGCCAGCCGCAGCTCCTCCAGCCGGACGGCCTGCGGCCCCGCGAACGGCGCCTCGGCCACGTCCGCGAACGCCGGCCCGCGCCACAGCTCCAGCCCCTCCCTGAGCACGGCGGCGGCGGCCGAGTGACGTCCCGCGGCCAGCAGCCCGCGCCCCTCGCGCGACAGCCGTTCGAACCGGTGCGCGTCCACGCTCTCCCGGTCGACCGCCAGCCGGTAGCCGGAGCCGTGGAACTCGATCAGGTCCGCGGGCAGGTTGCGCCGCAGGCGGGAGACCTGCGCCTGGACGGCGTTGGCCGCGCCGGAAGGGGGCCGGTCGCCGTACTGGCCGTCGATGAGGCGTTCGATGCTGACCAGCCGGCCCGCGTCGAGCAGCAGCATCGCGAGCAGCGCACGCGGACGCGGCCCGCCGACGGCGAGCGGGTCACCGGCGGGCGGCCGGACCACGAGCGGGCCGAGGACGCCGAACTGCACGCCCCGATTGTCCCGCACGTCGCCGGAGGAAAAGATATCTACAGGTGTAGACAGCGTTCGGGGTAAGCTGACCGGCATCATGGAAAGCACGCTGGGGCTGCGCGAACGCAAGAAGGCCGAGACCCGCCAGGCCGTCCACGAGGCGGCCCTGCGGCTGGTGGTCGAGCACGGGCTCGACGCCGTCACGGTCGAGTCGATCGCCGACGCGGCGAACATCTCGCGGCGGACGTTCTCCAACTACTTCTCCGGCAAGGAGGACGCGCTGCTCTACGGCGAGGAGCAACGCATCCTGGCCCTGGTGGGGCGGGTGCGGGCGCAGCCGGAGGGGATGCCGGCCTGGCAGGCGCTGCGCGCGGCGATCGAGGAGCTGCAGCGGGAGGAGGGCGAGCCGGAGCGCGAGTGGGCGCTGCGGACCCGGCTGGCCAAGCGGCACCCCTCGCTGCTGGCCCGGCAACTGGCGAACCACGCGACCCTGGAGCGAGACCTGTCAGCGGCCGTCGCCGAGCGCTCCTGCCCGGTCTCGCCCCGGGTGCTGGCGGCGGCCTTCCTGGTGGGGCTCCGGCTGGCCTCGCACCTGTGGACCGAGGAGGAGCAGGCCCGCACGCTGCTTGAGGTCATCGACGAGACGCTCGACCAGATCGCCCAGCCGTTCGCCTGACGCATGACCGGAAGGACCCCCACCACGAGGGTGAGGGTCCTCCAAGAGATCAGGCGGGCAGGTTCCACTTCTGCGGGTCGAGGCCGTTGCAGTCGTAGATCTGCAGCTTGGTGCCGTTGGCCGTGGCGCCGCCAGGCGCATCGAGGCAGCGGCCCGACTGCGGGTTCAGCAGCGAGCCGTTGGCCTGGGGCACCCACCTCTGGCCGCCGTTGGCGTTGCACTCCCAGAGCTGCACCTTGGTGAAGTTGGCGGTGCCGTTGGCGTCGATGTCCAGGCACTTGCCGAACGCGCGCAGGGTGCCGTCGGGGTGCCTGGACCAGCGCTGGCCGGTGGCGACGCCGCAGTCCCAGAGCTGGGCGGCGTTGCCGTTGGTGTTCGTGTTGGTGTCCACGTCCAGGCACTTGCCGGCGCCGGCCGGGCCGGTGATCTGACCCGCCCGGCCGGGCAGCGTACCGATGCCGTACCTGACCTGGCACTGGTTGCCGGTGAGGTGGGTGGCGGCCAGGTACAGGAAGTCGGTGCCGTTCGCGGAGGGCACGATGGGGGAGCTGTAACCGGGGCAGGACGGCACGCCGGGGGCGTAACCGCCGGTGGGCGAGATGTTCACCGGCGCCTCGATCTCGGTCCAGGCGCCGACGCCCAGGTCGGTGTTGGCGAACAGGACCTGGCCCGACTCGCCGAGCACGGTCTTGTTGCCGGTCGGGCCGGCCACGACGCGCTGTCCCGACAGCAGCAGCGTGCCGTTGGCGCCGCCGCCGGGCAGCCAGGCGACGTACGGGGTGTGGAGCAGCTCACGCTGGTCGGACGTGCGCACGAGTGTGCCCGCCCCCGAGCCCCAGCTCAGGCCGTTGGAGCTGGTCTTGGTGTAGACCTCGCAGGCGTGGTCGGCGTTGGTGGCGTCCCTGCACAGCTCGTACGCCATCAGGAACGTGCCGTTCGGCAGCGCCGTCACGATCGACATGCCGGGCCTGGCCAGGTTGTCGGAAGGGAAGACGACGTCCTGCGTCATCGTGGCGCTCCACGACTGCCCGCCGTTGGTGGAGGTGTAGTGGCCGATGACCTGGTTGTTCGTGGGGGTGTTCGCGGGCCGCTCGTCCGAGATGAAGCACGCGAGGGTGTTGTTCGGGGCCAGCAGGAACCACGGCTCCCAGATGCCGTGCCCGATGCTGTTGGGCTGGCCGCTGGTCTGGGTGCAGTTGGACAGGTACGTCCACGTCACGCCGTGGTCGGTGCTCTTGAACACCTCGACCTTCTGGGCGGTGAAGTTCCCCTCGGCCCAGGCCGTGCCGGAGGCCAGCAGGTCGCCCTGGTTGAGGCCGTTCGCGGTGCGCGGCACCTCGTACAGGACGGGAGCGCCGAGGTCCCAGCCCGGCGTGTTCGAGGTGATGGTGGAGATGGGGTTCGCCGACCACGTACGCCCGCCGTCGGTGCTGCGGTGGATCGGGAACGACGCGCGCGCGTTGTGCCCCCGGCGGGCGTAGGTGGCCAGCATGGTCTCGTTCGGCGAGCCGTCATGGTCCAGCCTGATCGCCCTCGGGTAGCCGGCGTCGCCCTGGGGGAACGTGGACAGGTTCGGGGAGTAGAGCACCTGGCCGGCGGGGGCCGCGGAGGCGGTGCCGGCCATGGGGCCCGTCAGTCCGACGAGACAGGCGGCGGTCAGGGCCAAGGCGGACAGGATCCGCGTGGGGGGTGTGCAGCGCACTGATTGCTCTCCTCTTTCTCGGGGGGGATTGAGCGGGACTGATCGGGTCAGTGCTGGTCGCCGATGACGCGGCCGGTGAAGGTGTCCACGTCCACGGCCGAGCGGGCCACGATCGTGCCGTCGCTGACGAGCGCGACGTGCAGCCGGCCGCTGCTCCAGCCCTCCGGCAGCGTGGCGCGGACCTCGGCGGGACCGCTGAGCAGGAACGGCTTCGCCTCGATCCACGGGTCCGCCTCATCCGAGGGGGTGAAGGTGCCGGGGGCGGCACCGAGTACCGGGGTCCAGGCGGTGCGCAGGTGCCCGTTGACCGGCTCGCTCCCGTGGTGCGAGACCCGGACCGGCACGCTCACCTCGCCCGACTCGCTGAGCAGGTCACGCCCGGGCGCCACGGGGACGACGTCGAGCACGAGCGTGGTCGTGGCGTTCACGTCGGCAGGGGCGACGCCGCCCAGGTCCTTGGCCCGGCGCTCGAAGTCCAGGAGCCCGGCCGACTCGTGCTCGATGTCGTACATCTCGGTGTAGACGTAGCCGGCCACGCGGTCGTGGCGGCGCAGCTCCTGGGTCTGCCAGCGCAACTGCCAGCCCCGCTCGACGGAGGTGAAGCCGGTGCCGTACTCGCTGTTGAGGTTGGGCAGGCCGCGCAGCGGCTGCTCGGGCGTGCCGGCCAGCTTCTTGCGCACGACGAAGCCGGGGCCGAGCCCGACGGGGAAGTCGTCCTGCTCGCCGTTGAGCAGCGCGGCGACGGTCCTGCCCCAGGAGGCGGCGGACTCGTCGTAGTAATGCCAGTCGAGCAGGTCGGTCCTGACGTGCGTCCAGCCGGAGTTGTCGACCGCGGGCCGGCTCGCGTCGAGCGACTTGAGCAGGTCGTACGCCGCTGCCGCCGCCGCCTGCTTCGCCGGGTCGCCGGGAATGTCCCAGTCCAGGCCCCACTCCTCGTTGTACAGGCCCCAGATGACGATCGCGGGGGAGTTGCCGTCCCGCTCGACCATGGGCGCGACCTGCTCCTCGAACGCCGCCACCGAGTCGGCGGAGAAGCGGCCGGTCGCGGCCGGCTCGGCCCACAGGAGCATGCCGAGCACGTCGGCGTGGTGGACGAAGCGCGGGTCCTCCAGCTTGAGGTGCTTGCGCACCAGGTTGTAGCCGGCCGCGGCGGCCAGTTCGAGGTCCCGGCGCAGCGCGGCGTCGTCGGGCGCGGTGATGCCGGTGCGCGGCCAGTAGCCCTGGTCGAGCACGCCGCGGACGAACAGGCGGGCGCCGTTGAGATAGAGGTCCTCGCCGATCACCTCGATCCGGCGCAGCCCGGTGTAGGCGGCGACGGTGTCGGTGCCGTCGGCGGAGGTGAGGGTGGCGTCCACGTGATAAAGGTGCGGGTCCTCCGGCGACCACAGGCGCGGCCCGGCCACCGGGATCACGGCCTTGACCAGGCCGTTCTCGACGGGCATTTCGACGCTCGTGTCCGTGCCACGCAGGCGCAGCACGAGCGCGGCCCGCGCCGTGCCCGAGACCTCGGCCTCGACCTCGATGGCGTCGAGCCCGGAAGAGGGGCGCAGCCGCAGCGCCGACAGGTAGGTGGCGGGCCTGGCCTCCAGCCAGACGCTCTGCCAGATGCCCGACGACGGGGTGAAGCAGACGCCGTCGAAGTCGTCGCGCGGGATGCTGCGCTGCTTGCCGTGCGCGATCTCGCGCTTGTCCAGCGGCGCGGAGACCCGGACCACGACCTGCTGCGGGCCCGTGCCGTCGAGCGCGTCGGTGACGTCGGCCTCGAACGGGGTGTAGCCGCCCCGGTGCGAGGCCACCTCGACGTCGTTGACGTAGACGGTCGCCTCGTGGTGCACGGCGCCGAAGTGCAGCACGATCCGCTGCCCGGCCCAGCCGGCCGGAACGGTGAACGAGCGTCGGTACCAGGCCACGGGCAGCCAGTGGGCCTCGATGCCCGACGCGGGGGTCTCCCAGGCGAAGGGCACGGTGATGGTCCGGTTCCAGCCCGGCTCGGTGTCGGCCCGGAAGTCCCAGTCGCCGTTGAGGCTCGACCAGGTGTGCGACCGGTCGAAGTGGGGCCGGGGGTATTCCGCACGCGGCGACATAGTGCTCTCTTTCATGATCGGGGTCAGCCCTTGACGCTGCCCGCGAGGATGCCGTTGATGAAGTGGCGCTGCAGCAGGACGAAGATCACCAGCAGGGGCAGCATGGCGATGCTCCCCGCGGCCAGCAGTTCGCCCCAGACGGTGGCGAAGTCGGCGCCGATCCGGTTGCCGGTGACGTTCTGCGCCAGCGTGGACAGCACCACCTGGAGGGTCTGATGGGAGGTGTCGTTGACGGCGACGACCGGCCAGACGAAGTCGTTGTAGACGTTCATGGTGGTCAGCACCGCCAGTGCCGCCAGGCCCGGCCTGATGACGGGCAGCACGACCTTGGCGAAGATGCCGAACTCGCCGGCCCCGTCCACCCGCCCGGCGTCGATGAGCTCGTTCGGGATGGCGGCGATGGTCTGCCGCATCCAGAAGATGCTGAACGCGTCGATGCTGCCCGGCAGGATCAGCGCCTGGTAGGTGTTGACCCAGCCGAGCGCGCTCATCTCCAGCAGCAGGGGGATGATCAGCACCAGCGTCGGCAGCATCAGCGTCAGCAGCACCGTGCCGAAGAGCAGGTTCTTGAACGGGAAGTCGTACTTGGCGAACGCGTAGCCGGCCAGCGGCGCGAAGAACATCGTCATCGCGCCCTTGACCAGCAGCACCAGCGCCGTGTTCGCGAACCCGGTGCCGATCGGCACGTCGGCGAACATGGCCCGGTAATTGGCCAGGGTGAGCTCGCCGATCGACAGCGGGCTCGTGATGATCTCCGCGGCGGGCTTGAACGAGGAGCTGAGCGCCCACCAGATCGGATACAGGAACACGATCGCGAGCAGCGCCAGCACCGCGTACTGCGCGATGCCCGGCCTGGTGTTGTTCATGACACCTCGTCCTTCGGGCGCAGCAGCCTGACCGACACCAGCGACAGCCCGAAGACGAGCAGGACCAGCAGGAACGAGTTCGCGGCGCCGGTGCCCAGGTCGGAGGCGGTGATGTGGTCGTAGAGGTAGAGCCCCGCGGTGGTGGTGGAGCCGTACGGGCCGCCCTGGGTGACCACGAACGGCTCGGCGAACATCTGGAAGACCGCCAGCGTCTGGATGACCACCAGGAAGGCCATGCTCCGCCGCACCAGCGGCACGGTGATCGACCAGAACTGGCGGGCGCGGGAGGCGCCGTCGAGCGCGGCGGCCTCGTACACGCCGCCGGGGACGGCCTGGAGGCCGGCCAGCAGGATGATGATCGCGAACCCGGTGGTCTTCCACAGGAACAGCAGCGCCAGCGTCGGCTTCGACCACGTCGTGGAGGTCAGCCAGGCCACGTCGGGCAGCCCTGCCAGGTTGAGCAGGTAGTTGATCAGGCCGTAGTCCTGGTCGAACACCACGATCCAGACCTGCGCCATGGCCACCAGCGGGGTCACGAACGGCGCGATGAACGCCACCCGGAAGAACCCGCGCAGCCGCAGCTTGGCGTTGGCCAGCAGCACCGCGCCGCCCAGCCCGGCCACGACCTGCAGCGGCACGATCAGCACCCACATGACGGCGCTGTTGCCGAGCGAGGCCCAGAAGTCCGGGCTGGTCAGCAGGTAGAGGTAGTTGTCGATCCCGACCCAGCGGGCCGCGCCCGCGCCGCGCCAGCGCATGAAGCTGAGCTGCAGGGCGTAGATCAGCGGATAGATCCCGAACGCGGCGAAGACCACGAAGAACGGGGCGATGAACAGATACGGCGAAAGCCGGGTTGACCTCATGAGCGGTCGATCAGGTTCCGCTGGATCTTCTCGGCCGACTCCGAGATCACCTGGTCAGGGGACATCTTGCCTTCCATCAGGCGCTGCATGTTGTTGCCGAGGTAGTCCACCGACTGGGCCCACCACCACGGGATCGGCGTGGCGGCAGGGATGGTGGCGCCGGCCTCGACGGCGACCTTCCACAGGTCCTGGCCGCCGAGCGCCTCGATGGGCTGGAACAGCGGCTTGGCCGGGTCGGCCGCCGGGGTGTAGCTGGGGATCGAGGTGGACAGGCCGCCGGGGTAGACGTCGTTGGGGCCGTACACGGCGGTGTAGCCGGGCTCCTTGAAGCACAGGAACTCGTACAGCAGCCAGGCCAGCTCGGGGTTCTTGGCCTTGGCCGGGATCACGAAGCTGCTGCCGCCCATCGCGCCGCTGCGCGCGCCGCCGGGCGTCCAGGCGGGCAGCGGCGCGGCGCGCCACTTGCCCTTGGTGGCCTTGAGCAGTTGCTGCGGCGCGAACGACCACCAGATCGCCCACGGCACGAACACCTGCCTGCCGTCGTCGAGGGACTTGACGTCGGCCGCCTCCAGGTAGGGGGCGTGGGTGACCAGGTCGTCCTTGACCGCCGTCTGGATCCAGGTGAAGATCCGCCGGTACTCCTCGGAGTCGAGGCGCAGCTTGCCCTGCGCGTCGGTGAGGCTCGTGCCCTGCTGACATGCCAGCATCTCCAGCCAGAGCTGGCTGAGGAACGGCGTCTTCTCCAGGTGGATGGGCTGGGTCTTCGGGTCCTTCTCCTTGACGGTCCTGGCCGCCGCGATGAGGTCGTCGTACGTGGCCAGGCTCGCGGGATCGACCCCGGCGCTCTCCAGGATGTCCTCGCGATACCACAGCAGGCCGGGATCGAGGTCCCACGGAACACCGAAGATCTTGCCGTCCACGGTGTTCACCGACAGCTTGTACGGCGAGGTCTGGTCCTTGTACGGCGCGATCAGGTCGGTCAGGTCGAAGAGGTGCTCGGCCTGCCCGCCGATCTTGGCGTCGTCCCAGAAGCTGCCGTCGGGCACGTCGGTGCCGCTGATGAGGGTGTTGGCGAGCTTGGCGTCGATGTCGACGGCCTGGTGGTTGACCTTGACGTTCGGGTACGCCTCGCGGAACTTGGCGATGGCCGCGTCGAAGACCTTGAACAGGTCGCCGGACCGGTTCCAGATGGTGATCTCGCCCTTGGCCGCCGAGGCGGACGCGCTCGGCGCGGCGAGCTTGCTGGGCTGCGCGGCCGGGCCGCCCGGGGCGCACGCCGCGGCGAGGGAGCCGGTGGCGGCGAGCGCGCCCATGCCGAGGGCGCCCTTGAGAAAACCACGACGGCCAAGAGGATGTGTGGACATTGTGCGACTCCTCGCCGGACGGGAGATGACGTTGTGAGGGCTCTGCAACGATGCAGACATCATGCATACTCGTCTGCAACGATGCAAGAGCAAGCTAGGATCTTCCCAAGACGAACGGTCGGAGGTATAGGAGACGCATGGCCGGTCCAACCCTGCGTGACGTCGCCAAACGGGCGAACGTCTCCATCCGCACGGTGTCCAACGTGGTGAACGGGTACGCGCCGGTCTCCGACGAACTGCGGGCCCGGGTGCAGGCGGTGCTCGACGAGCTCGACTACCGTCCCAACCTCATCGCCCGCAACCTCAAACAGGGACGCACCGGGATGATCGCCCTCGTGGTGCCCGAGCTGGACGTCCCCTACTTCGCCGAGCTGGCCCGCGAGGTGATCACCGCCGCCAGGACGCGCGGTTACGTGGTCATGATCGACCAGACCGACGGAGACGGCGACAGGGAGCGCGAGCTGCTCGGGCGCGACTCGCGGGCCACCATGTTCGACGGTCTGGTGCTCAGCCCGCTGTCGGTCACCGCCGAGGAGTTGCGCGGCCGGGGGAACCGGGTCCCGATCGTGCTGCTCGGCGAGCACATCTTCAACGGCAGCTTCCCCCACGTGGCCATCGACAACGTGGCCGCCGCCCGCGACGCCACCGACCACCTGATCGCGCTCGGCCGCCGCCGGGTGGCCGCCATCGGCGACCAGCCGTACGCGACCGGCGAGACCGCCCAGCTCCGCACCGCCGGCTACCGGCAGGCCCACGCCAGGCACGGCCTGGAGGTCGACGAGGCGCTGATCATGCCCACCACGCACTTCCACCGGCGGCTGGGCGCCGAGGCCATGGAGCGGCTGCTGGCCCTGCCCGACCCGCCGGACGCCGTCTTCTGCTACAACGACCTGCTCGCCCTCGGCGCGATCAGGGCGCTGATCAGGGCGGGCCGCCGCATCCCCGAGGACGTGGCGGTGGTGGGGCTGGACGACATCGAAGAGGGCCAGTACAGCACGCCGAGCCTGACCACGGTCGCCCCCGACAAGGGCGAGATCGCCCGCCGGGCGGTGGACACGCTGCTGGAGTCGATCCGCGGCGAGCTGGGCTCACCGCCCGAGATCGTGGTGCCCCACCGGCTGATCGTCAGGGAGAGCAGCGCGGGCGAGGTTCGCCCGCCGGACTGACCGGGAAGAGTGAGGGGATGCCCGTCGCTCGCCAAGGTGTCCTGCTCGGAGTGACGGCCTACCTGCTCTGGGGCCTGTCGGCGCTCTACTGGCCGCTGGTGCGGCCCACGGGGGCGATCGAGATCCTGGCGCTGCGCGTGCTCTGGTCGCCCGTCGCGGTCGGGCTGCTGCTGGTGGCCACCGGCCGTACGGGGAAGGTGGCGGCGATCCTGCGCCGCCCGCGTGACCTGGCCGTGCTCGCCCTGGCCGGCGTCCTGACCTCGGCCAACTGGGCGCTGTTCATCTGGGCCACGACCAACGGCCACGTGGTCGACGCCGCGCTCGGCTACTTCATCACCCCGCTGTTCAGCGTGGCGCTCGGCGTCGTGGTGCTGCGGGAGCGGCTGCGGCCCTGGCAGTGGGCGGCGATCGGCCTCGGAGCGCTCTCCGTCGCCCTGCTCACGGTCGAGTACGGCGGCCTGCCCTGGATCGCGCTCGGCCTGGCCGCCACGTTCGGCGTGTACGGCCTGATCAAGAAGCGGCTCGACGCCGGCGCGGCCGAGGGGCTCATGGTGGAGACCGCCGTGCTGTTCCCCTTCGCCCTGGCCTACACGATCGTGCTCCAGACCTCCGGCCAGGCCACGTTCGGCCACGTGTCGGTGGCCAACACGCTGCTGGGCGTCGGCTCGGGGTTCGTCATGATGGTGCCGATGCTGCTGTTCAACGCGGCGGCCACGCGGATCCCGCTCAGCCTGGTGGGCATGCTGCAGTTCATCGAGCCCGTCGTGCAGTTCCTCCTCGGGGTGCTGGTGTTCCGTGAGGTGATGCCGGCGGCGCGGTGGGCGGCGTTCGCGCTGCTCTGGGCCGCGCTGGCGGTGCTCACCGGTGAAAGCCTCAGGAGACGGAGTCGGGCAGTTTCGGCTCGCCGATCTCCACCGCGCTCCGCTCGATCATCTCGAACTGCGTCATCAGCCGTTCGAGATCAGGGGGAGACACCGTGAAGGTGTCGTACACCGCCTCCCCGGCGGCGGTGTAGCTGAGCTCGTGGCCGCAGGTGCCGTCCCACAGGCCGCTGATCACCCGCAGCGCGGGCGGGAGGCGCTCGGCCCGCACCCTGCGCACCTTCACGCCGGCGGCCAGCTGCTCGCGGGCCAGCGAGTCCAGCTCGGCCGTCCACTCCTTGTAGATGAACACCCGCCGGATCGTCACGCCCCTGGCCAGCGCGTCGAGCTGGGCCTGCCAGTACTGCCTGCCGACCGGCTCCATCCACCAGTCGAGGTCCACCGAGGGGACGCTGGTGGCGCACATCGTGCGCTTCGTCTGGGCGATCAGGCGCTGGAAGACCGCGTTGTCGCCGTAGGGGGTGCGGAAGTGGCCGCGCTCCAGGTCGGTGAGCGTGCGCAGGCAGTCCTCGAACGCGACCCGGCAGGCGTCCAAGGCCGGGGTGCCGGCGTATTCGCGCTCGACGTGCTTGGCCGCCCGCAACATGGGGAGCATGAGGTCGGGCAGCCAGGAGATCTTCTCGATCGTGGAGACGAGCTGCCCGACCTTCGTCTCCTGGTCGACCCGGCGCTTCTCCTTGAGCAGCGTCTGCACCTGTAACGTGATCACGCCGCCGATCAGCCCGGCGACGAGGGCCAGGCCCTGCGCGGTGTCCTCACGGACGTAGAAGATCACGCCGAGCAGGACCGACAGGGCGGTGCCGATGACCAGTACGGGGTCGAGTGTGAGCGGATGCGGCTTCTTGCCGGGCCTGGGCATGAATCTCCTCAGGGACGAGCACGACACGACCGGCGGCCCCGACGGCGTCCGTGCGTGTGGTCGCCATGGTCGCCTGGGAGCCGTCATGGATGTACCCGCTTTCCCCCTCGCCTGATCACAAAGGAGGACCGGCCGCCTCACGCCGCGACCGTTGAGGAGCCGGGCGGCCGGCGCGCGCCTCAGCCGACGAGCAGCTTGGTGATCGCCACGACGCCGATGACCACGATCGTCGCGCGCAGCACCGGCGCGGGCAGCCGGCGGCCCAGCCGGGCGCCGAGGAAGCCGCCGGCCGTCGAGCCCAGGGCCACCAGCAGCACCGCGAGCCAGTCCACGTCGGCGACCAGGGCGTACAGGATGGCGGCGGCGCCGTTGACCACGACGACGAGCACGTTCTTGGCCGCGTTGATGCGCTGCAGCTCCTCGTCGATGAGGATGCCCATGAAGCCGATGAGCAGGATGCCCTGCCCGGCGCCGAAATAGCCGCCGTAGGCCCCCGCCGCCAGCGCGCCGAGCCACAGCCACGGGCCGCCGTGCGCGCGACGGGGCCGGGCGGCCAGCAGCCGGTTGAGCCTGGGCTGGATCATGACCAGCGTGCACGACAGCGCGATGAGCACGGTGACGACCACCGTGAACGTGCGCTCGGGCAGGTTGAGCAGCAGCAGGCCGCCGGTCAGCGCGCCGGCCAGGGAGGCGGGGGCGAGCCGGAGCAGCCGCTCGCGCTGGCCCTTGAGCTCGCTCCGGTAGCCCATGACACCGCTCAGCCCGCCGGGGACCAGGCCGATGTTGTTGGAGACGTTGGCGGTGATCGGCGGCAGGCCCACGGCGAGGAGGGTGGGGAACGTGATGAGCGATCCCGACCCGACGACGGTGTTGATGGCGCCGCCCGCGATGGCGGCCACGAGCACCGCGACCATTTCCCAAGGTGTCACGGCAGGCCACTCTAGATCACATCTTACGGAATAAGACGATCTATACCGCTATGTGAGATATCTCGCTCTTGAGGGTCAGCCGGAACGTCCGCCGGTGGCCGGGCGGGCCAGCGCCCGCTTGAGGATCTTGCCGGTCGGGCTCATCGGCAGCTCGTCCACGAACGACACCCGGCGCGGATACTTGTACGCCGCCACCCGCTCCCGTACGAACTCGCGCAGCTCCTCCCGGGTCACCGGCGCGCGCAGGGCCACCACGGCCTCGATCTCCTCGCCCAGCTCCGCGTGCGGCACGCCGATCACCGCAGCCTGCCGCACCGCCGGATGCTCGTAGAGCACCTCCTCCACCTCGCGCGGATAGACCGTGTATCCGCCCCTGATGATCACGTCGCGGCGGCGGTCCACCAGGAAGAAGTAGCCGTCCTCGTCCACCCGGCCCAGGTCGCCGGTGTGGAACCAGCCGTCGTGCACGGCCTCGGCCGTGGCCTCGGGGTCGTTCCAGTAGCCCTTCATCACGTTGGGGCCGCGCACCACGATCTCGCCGATCGCGCCGGCGGGCAGCTCGCGGCCGTCCTCGTCGACCACCTTCATCTCGACGTCCCTGATGGGCCAGCCGATCGAGCCGGGCCTGCGGTGCCGGCCGCCCCGGTTGGTCGCGGCGACGGGGGAGGTCTCGCTGAGCCCGTACCCCTCGATGATCTCGCAGCCGAACCTGGCCTCGTACGCGCGCAGCACGTCGAGCGGCAGCGCCGCCCCGCCCGACGCGCAGACCCGCAGCATCGACATGTCGGAGGCGCCGGGATGGTCGAGCAGCGCGATGAACATGGTCGGCACGCCCTGGAAGACCGTCACCCCGTCGCGCCTGATCACTTCGAGCGCCCGGCCCGCCTCGAAGCGGCGCAGCAGGGTCAGCCGCGCGCCCGCGTGCACGGTCGCGTTGAGCGAGCAGGTCTGGCCGAAGGTGTGGTAGAGCGGCAGCGCGCCCAGCACCACGTCGTCCACGCCGAGCGCGTGCATGCGGGCCACGGTCGCGGCGTTGCCGCCCAGGTTGGCGTGGGTCAGCTCGATGCCCTTCGGCCGGCCGGTGGTGCCCGAGGTGTAGTGGATCACCGCGGTGGCGTCCGCCGCCATGGAGGAGATCTCGCGCTCGGCCGCCACGCCCCGCAGCAGCCGCCGGAACTCGTCCGGCACCACGAAGAAGCAGTCCGCCTTCGTGCCCGCCGAGCCCGCCTCCGCCGTCTCCGCGAACGCGTGCCAGGCGATCAGCAGCCTGGCCCCGCAGTCGCCCAGGTAGGCCGAGATCTCCCGGCGCCGCAGCAGCGGGTCCAGCGGCACCACCACGGCCCCGAGCCGCAGCACCCCGTAGTAGACGACGCCGAACTCGGGCACGTTCGGCAGCATGATCGCGACCCGGTCGCCGGGGCCGATCCCGCGGCACCGCAGCAGCCCGGCGAGCCGCGCGCTCAGCTCCTCCAGCGCGCCGTAGGTCAGCTCCGCCTCGTCCAGCGTGAGCACCGCCCTGCCGCCCAGCCGGTCGGCGGCGGTGTGGAGCCGGTCAGCGAGGTTCATGGAAAGAAGGTACGTCCGCTCTCCCGCGCCCCTCATTGGTCGCGGTGCCCAGTCTTTCCCGCCCGGTATTGGTGGGAAGTGTGTCCTGGAGGGCTATGGCCACCAGCAGTTCGACCAGATCGTTGATCGAGCGCAGGCTACGCCCGGTGCGCTCCTGGATCCGCCGCATCCGGTATTGCGCGGTGTTGGGATGGATCTGCAGCCGCTCGGCCGCCACCCGCAGGTTCAGGTCCGCCTCGGCGAACGCCCTGATCGTGGCCGTCAGCACGCCGCCGCGGGCCCGGTCCTCCGCCAGCAGCGCGGTGATGCGCGCGTCCACCAGGTTGCGCGCGGTGTCGTCGGCCTTGAGCGCCAGATACTGGAACGGCGTGATCCTGGGCAGCGCCGCCACCCCGCCCTCCTCGGGCAGGAAGTCCAGCACGGCTCTGGCCTCCTGGTACGCCTGCGGGAGCTGCGTGGCGCCGGTCGCCACGGTGCTGACGCCCATGGCCAGCCTGATGCCCTCCGTGGCCAGGCCGCGCAGCACCCCCTGCAGCCGGTCGCACAACTCCTCCGCGCCCTGGTTCTGGCCGAGCACGGGGATGGCCACGATCTCCGACTGGCGCACGACCGACAGCGTGCGCACGCCGTTCCCGCCGGTCCTGGCGATGGCCGCGCACGCCGCGTGCAGCGCGTCGGCGCCCTGGTCGGGGCCGCTCGGCACCGGGGCGGGCGGCCCGGCCAGCACCGCGATCACCACCAGCAGCGGCGTGCGCGCGTCGGGCACCAGGCCGTGCGCCTGCGCCGCGGCCAATTCCCTGCCCCGCGTGGGCAGGCTGCCGGCCAGCAGCGTCTCCAGCAGGTCGCGGCTCTCCCGTACGGCCTCCGCCGCCGCGTACTGCTGGAACTCCATGTAGGCGTTCGCCGCGTGCGTGCTGGCGAAGTCGCAGTACCGCATCAGCGGCGTGGCCAGCGACAGCGCCGCCTCGCGCCCGGCGTACGTGTGCCCGGCCCGCTCGACCACGGCCTCCCAGAACACCTGCTGCCCGACCCTGAAGGCGTTGATGTAGTCGGCCAGCGCCACCCCGGCCCTGGCCCGGCGCATGGCGGCGCGCCGGGTGAAGGAGATGTCCTCGAAGGTGACCGTCCGCTCCTCCAGCAGCACGCCCAGCTTGGCCCGGTAGTGCTTGACCACCTGGTCGCGCACGTCGGTGCGGAAGGCCGCGTCCTGCGCCGCGTAGGCGGGGATCTCCTCCAGCATGGTCGACACGGCGACGACGGTCAGTTGGGGAAGGTCGTTCAGCAGCTCGGACAGGATTCGGGTGCGTTCCGCGCGGACGGCGGCTGCCACGGTGCTCGAACCGGTGGACATGCCGGGATGATCCATGCCCGCCGCCGGGCGGTCAACGGGTCGTAACCGGTCCGAGACCCTCCCTGTGCTCAGAGGACAACTTGCCGGAAACATCTTGGGTCACCGTGCCCAATGCGGCTCCTGACGAGCGGCTCCTACGCTGAGCGCAACTTCAGAACATTGTTCTCCAGGAGGCCGGATGCTGGAGGTGCACGATCTTACCGTTCGCTTCGGCGGCATCACCGCGCTGGACGGCGTGGGGTTCGAGGTGGCGGCCGGCGAGATGGTGGGACTCATCGGGCCGAACGGTGCCGGCAAGACCACCCTGTTCAACTGCCTGACCCGCCGCTACGACGCCGACTCGGGCACGATCGCGTACGAGGGCCGCGACCTCACCGCCGTGGCCCCCTACGCCATCGCCCCGCTCGGCATCGCCAGGACGTTCCAGAACCTGGGCCTGTTCCCGCGCCTGTCGGTACGCGACAACGTGCTGGTCGGCGCGCATCACCGGGGCCGCGCCGGCTTCCTGTCCGCCGGGCTGCGGCTGCCGGGCGTGCGCCGCGAGGAACGCGAGCTGCGCGCCGACGCGGACGCGGTCCTGGAGCGGCTGGGCCTGACGGAGGTGGCCGGCCATCCGGCGACCGGGCTCCCGTTCGGCACCCTGAAGCGGGTGGAGCTGGCCCGCGCGCTCATCGGCCGCCCCCGCCTGCTCCTCCTCGACGAACCGGTGAACGGGCTGAACGCGGCCGAGGTGGAGGAGTTCGCGGGCACGCTGGGCGCGATCCGCGCCGAGAACGACCTGACCGTGATCGTGGTCGAGCACCACATGGGGTTCGTCATGGGGATCTGCGAGCGCATCGTCTGCCTGGACTTCGGCCGCAAGATCGCCGAAGGCCCGCCCGAGGACGTCCAGCGCGATCCCGCCGTGATCGAGGCGTACCTGGGGACGGCGGCATGAGCGACCTCGTGGTGGCCGACCTGGTCGCCGGCTACGGAGACGCGCGGGTGTTGTACGGCGTCGGCTTCACCGTCCGCGAGGGCGAGGTCTGCGCCATCCTCGGCCCCAACGGCGCCGGCAAGACGACCCTGCTGCGCGCCCTGTCCGGCGTGGTCAGGGCCCGCGGCACGATCACGCTCGGCGGCACCACGCTGGCCGGCCGCTCGCCCGACACGATCGCCAGGCACGGCGTCGCCCACGTGCCCGAGGGCCGGGGCACGTTCATGCCGCTGACCGTCGAGGAGAACCTGCGCCTCGGCGCGTACGTCCGGCGCCGCGGAGCGGAGGTCGAGCAGGACCTCGCCCGCATCTACACCTACTTCCCGGTGCTGAAGACCCGGCTCAAGCAGGCGGCGGGCAGCCTGAGCGGCGGCGAGCAGCAGATGCTGGCCCTCGGCCGCGCCCTCATGCTGCGCCCCCGGCTGCTGCTGCTCGACGAGCCGTCGCTCGGCCTGGCCCCGCTGGTCACCCGGGAGCTGTTCCGCATCGTCCAGGCCATCAACGCAGAGGAGCGGACCACCGTGGTCGTCGTCGAGCAGAACGCCCATCTCGCCCTCGGCATCGCCCAGCAGGCGCACGTCCTGGAGACCGGGCGCATCGTGCTGTCGGGCACGGCGGCGGAGATCAGGGCCGACGAGCAGGTCGCGCAGTCCTACCTCGGATACCGGGTGTAGCGCGATGGCCGGATTCGTGCAGCAGGTCGTCGAGGGGCTCGGCGCGGGCGCCATCTACGCCAGCCTGGCGCTGGCCCTGGTGCTGATCTACCAGTTCACCGGCATCGTCAACTTCGCCCAGGGCGAGCTGGCCATGTTCTCCACCTACGTCGCCTGGCAGTGCGTGGCCGCCGGCCTGCCGTTCTGGCCGGCCCTGGTGCTGACGCTCGCGGTCTCGTTCGCCGGCGGCATGCTCATCGAACGGGTGATCATCCGGCCGGTCGAGGGCGCTCCCGAGCTCACCATCGTGATCGTCACCGTCGGGCTGTTCATCTTCGTCAACGCGGCGGCCGGCTGGATCTGGACGTTCCTCATCAAGGACTTCCCCAACCCCTTCCCCGGCGGCGCGCTGGAGGCGGCCGGGGTCAGCGTGAGCTTCTCCACGCTCGGCGTGCTCGGCGTGGTCGCGGTGGTCATGGGGCTGCTCTACCTGCTCTTCCAGCACACCAAGATCGGGCTCGGGATGCGTGCCGTGGCGACCAACCCCGCCTCGGCGCGGCTGGTCGGCATCCGCGTCGGCCGGACGCTGGCGCTCGGCTGGGGCCTGGCCGCCACCGTGGGCGCGGTGTCCGGGGTGCTGGTCGCGCCGCTGCTCTTCCTGGAGCCGAACATGATGGGCGGCGTCCTCATCTACGCGTTCGCGGCGGCCACGCTCGGCGGCTTCGACAGCCCGCTCGGGGCGGTCGCCGGCGGGCTGATCGTGGGCGTCGCGGAGACGCTCGCCGGGGCGTACGTCGGCGTCATCGGATCCGATCTCAAGGTGGGGGTGCCGCTGGTGATCATTCTCGGTGTCCTGCTGCTGCGGCCGCAGGGACTGTTCGGCCGAGCGGTGGTGGAACGGGCATGAGCGCCACCAAGGTCGTCACCGAGCCGGCCCCCTTACGCGCGCGGCGCCCGCCCGACCCCAGATGGAGGTGGGTCGCGCTCGCCCTGCTGCTGGCCGCCGCCGTCTACGCGCCCTTCCAGCTCGCGCCCTTCCACGTCTTCCAGCTCACGATGGTGCTGGTGTACGCGGTGGCGCTGCTCGGGCTCAACCTGCTCGTCGGGCACGCGGGGCAGATCTCGCTCGGGCACGGCGCGTTCTTCGCCGTGGGGGCGTACTCGGGGGCCATCCTGCTCGACCGCTGGGAGCTGCCGTACCCGCTGACCCTGCCCGTGGCGGCCGGGGTGGCGTTCGTGCTGGGGCTGGCGCTCGGCGTGCCCGCGATGCGGCTGCGCGGCCTGTACCTGGCGCTCGTGACGCTCGCCATCGCGATCTTCCTGGTGCCGCTGCTCAAGCGGTTCGAGGAGGTGACCGGCGGCTCCATGGGGCTGACGCTGGCCAAGCCCGCGCCGCCCGCCTGGAGCGGCCTGGCCGAGGACCAGTGGCTCTACTTCCTCACCCTGATCGTCGCCGTCGCCGCGTTCCTGCTGGCCGCCGGCCTGCTGCGCTCGCGCGTGGGCCGGGCGCTGCACGCGCTCAGGGACAACGAGACGGCGGCCGAGGTCATGGGCGTGCGGCTGTCGTTCTACAAGACGCTCGCGTTCGCCTGGAGCGCCATGTTCGCCGGCGCGGCCGGCTGCGTCTACACGTGGGTGATCGGCTTCGTCTCGCCCGACTCGTTCACCGTGAACCTGTCGATCACCCTGCTGGCCGGCCTGGTCGTCGGCGGGCTCGGCTCGCTGCCGGGGCCGGTGCTGGGCGGCCTGTTCGTGATGTTCGTGCCGAGCATCTCGCAGGACGTCAACGACGCCGCGCCCGGCGTCATCTTTGGCCTGCTGATCATCGTGGTGATGTACGTGGCCCCGACGGGGCTGGCCGGCCTGGCCGGGCGCCTGGTCAAGAAGATTCCCCGGAAGGAGTAAGAGGTATGCGAGTAACCGCCATCGGCTGCACGGCGCTGCTCCTGCTCGCCGTCGCCGCCTGCGGGGGACGGGACGGCGGCGGTGACACCGGAGGCACGGCCGCGTCGGGTCAGTGCGCTGGGCAGCAGACCACCGGCATCACCGACAAGAGCATCAAACTGGGCGGCATCTATCCGCTGTCCGGCCCCGCCTCCGCGTACGGGGACATCCCCAAGGGCATCAAGGCGTACTTCGACTACGTCAACGCCGAGAAGAACGGCATCGGCGGCCGCAAGGTCGAGTTCGTCGTCCGCGACGACGGCTATCAGCCGCCCAAGGCCGTCGAGGAGGCCCGCAGGCTGGTGGAGCAGGAGCAGGTCTTCGCCCTGTTCCAGACGCTCGGCACTCCCTCGACCTCCGCGACCTGGGACTACGCCAACCAGCGCAAGGTCCCGCAGATCTTCGTGGCCACCGGCGCCTCCAAGTGGGGCACCGACACCACGCACCCGTGGACCATCGGCTGGCAGCCCAACTACATCTCGGAGGCCCGCGTCTACGCGGCCTACCTGAAGAAGGACAAGCCCGAGGCCAAGGTCGCCGTCCTCTACCAGAACGACGACTTCGGCAAGGACCTGCTCGGCGGCTTCAAGCGGGCGCTGGAGGGCTCGCAGGTCAAGGTGGTGGCCGAGCAGAGCTACGAGGTGACCGACCCCAGTGTCGACCCGCAGATGCGGAACCTGGCCGAGTCGGAGGCGGAGGTGTTCCTCAACATCACCACGCCCAAGTTCGGCTCGCAGGCGCTCGCGGCCGACGCCAAGAACACCAAGTGGAACCCGCTGCACATCGTCAACAACGTCGCCGCCTCGATCACCGTGCTGAAGCCGGTCGGGTTCCAGAACGTGCAGGGTGTCGTGTCGGCCACCTACTACAAGGACCCCAACGACCCGACGTGGGCGGACGACGCCGAGATGAGGCTCTACAAGGACAAGATGCGGCAGTACGCGCCGCAGGCCGACCCCAACGTGCCGTACCACACGTTCGGCTGGGCCGTGGCGAGCAGTTTCCACAAGGCCATGGAGGCGGCCGCGTGCCCGACCCGCGAGGGGCTGCGCGACTCCGTGCGCGACCTCAAGGGGGTGCAGGTGGACATGCTGCTGCCGGGGGTGACGATGGACACGGCGCAGGGCGACGGGTTCCCGATCGAGTCGATGCAGCTCATGACGTTCAAGGGCGAGCGGTGGGAGCTGTTCGGCGACGTGATCGACACCCGCAAGGAGTTCGGCCCGCTGACCGGGTGATCTAGGGCTTGATGGTGCCCGCTCGCACCAGCCATTCGACCGCCTCGCGGATGGCCTCCAGGGAGGTGTGGCGGGGCCGGTGCCCGAGCATCCGCTCGGCCTTGGCCATGCTGCAGTGGGGGCTGTGCGCGATGTGGTCGTAGGTCACCCGCGCGTCGTGCTCGGACACCGTCTCCCGCCACCGCTCCCACGGCAGGTACGCCAGCCGCGCCGGCTTGCCGAACCAGCCCGCCACCGCCTCGGCGTACCCGCGCAGCGTCAGGGCGGTGGTGGCGACGGAGTGGAAGCTCTCGCCGACGGCGGCGGAGCGCCCGGCCATGGCGTCCATGAACAGCCGGGCCACGTCGTCGGCGTGCACGTGCTGGACGGTCTCCATGCCCAGGTTGGGCAGCGTGACCTCGGCGCCCTCGGCGAGCGCCTGGAAGACGCCGGGGTCGACGTTGCCCGCCGGGTTGACCGGCACC
The DNA here is from genome assembly GCF_039529435.1 of Nonomuraea maheshkhaliensis. Taxonomy (NCBI): domain Bacteria; kingdom Bacillati; phylum Actinomycetota; class Actinomycetes; order Streptosporangiales; family Streptosporangiaceae; genus Nonomuraea; species Nonomuraea maheshkhaliensis. Next base: position 53,683 of record NZ_BAAAMU010000037.1, on the reverse strand, counting down.
CATCCCGGCCCGGTGATGTGGCCGGGATGGATGATCGTGGCCGGGAACCCGTCACGCTGGGCCCGGTCGAGCAGGAACGCCTCGATGGCCGCCTTCTGGACGCCGTAGTCGCCGAACGGCTCCCGCTTGGCGTCCTCGGTGGTCGGCACCTGGGCGCTGGGGCCGTGCACCCAGACCGTGCCGCAGTGCAGGAAGTGGCGCACCCGGCCGCTGAGCGCGTCGGCCAGCGCGCGGGCGCTCTGCTCCGTGAAGCAGATCAGGTCGATCACCACGTCGGCGTCCAGGCCGGCGATCCGCCGCCCGAACGTGCCCGCGGCCTCTTCGGCCTCGCGGTCGGCGGTGACGGTGGTGACCTGCTGCCAGGCGCCGTGGGGGCTGTAGGGCTCGCGCTGCCCCCGGCTGACGTTGACCACCTCGTGCCCGACGCCGACCAGCCTCGGGATGAGGTACGTGCCGATATGTCCACTTCCGCCGATCACCACTACGCGCATGCGAACAGCGTAGACCGCCGGTCAGGAGAAGCCGAGGGCCATCCGGAGCGCGCCCGAGGGGTGGCCGGCGCGCCAGGCCACGTGCTGGTCGGGGCGGACCAGGGCGAGAGGCTCGCCGGGCAGGTCCACGATGTGCAGCGGCACGCCCAGCTCCCGAGCCTCCGCCACCAGCACGTCCGCGCCCGGCGCGCTCCGGTCGCCGACCAGGCTGAACGCGGGGCCGAGCCGGTCGTACAGGGACTCGCCCGGCGCGAGCCAGCGGTGCGGCAGGCGCTCGCCGCAGCCGGGCGCGACGATCGGGGAGCCCGCGTAGGTGTAGCCGAGCACCAGGTCCAGGCTGTGGAACTCCCGGTCCTTGGTCCTGCGCACCGCCTCCGCCACGGCCGGACGCACCCGCTCGAACTCCTCGTCATTGCCCATCAGCGCCGGATCGGCCAGCTCCGGGGCGAGGGTGGACATGTTCGCGGCGGCGGTCTCGATCGTGTCGGCGGCGATGGGGCGGCGCTCCCGCTCGTACGTGCCCAGCAACGCCTTTGGCGCCCACCCGCGCAGCACGGCGGCCAGCTTCCAGCCGAGGTTGACCGCGTCCCCGATGCCGGTGTTGAACCCGTGCCCGCCGTAGGGGGGGTTCTGGTGCGCCGCGTCGCCGGCCAGGAACACGCGCCCGCTGGCGTAGCGGTCGGCCAGCAACATCCGGGCGGTCCACGGGTCCGTGGCCAGGATCTCCACCTCGATGTCGGCCCCGGCCAGGTTCCGCACCAGCCGTACGGGGTCGGCGTCCTGCTCGCGCACCCCCTGCGCGATGCACCACCAGGTCTCCTTCAGGTCCAGGCGGCCGACCATGCCGGGCTGCTCCGGGTTCAGCACCCAGTAGTGCACGGCGGGGCCGTGCGGCATGCGCTCGGCCAGCCTCGGGGCGCGGAAGACGATGTTGTAGTTGGGCCTGGCGTCCTGGCGGCCCTCGTACCGGGCGCCGATCGCCTCCCTGGTCACGCTGCGCGGGCCGTCGCAGCCGACCATGTACTGGGCGCGTACCTCCTGCTCCGCGCCGTCCTGCGCCGCGATCGTGACCGTCACCCCGTCGGGGTCCTCGCGCAGGCCCGTCACCCGCCATCCCGTCAGCAGCGCGTCCCCGACCGCCTCGCGCAGTACCTCCTCGACCAGCGGCTGCGGCGCCTGCTGGCCGGACTCGGCGGCCAGGTCGGAGCCGACCAGGTCGAGGCCGAAGCAGCCGCCGATCCTGGTGATCTCCCGCCCGAGCAGGCTGTCCACGAACACCGCCTGGTCCGACCACGACACCGCCAGCGGCGCCCGATCCCGCAGCGTCCGTGCCAGCCCCCATCTGCGCAGCAGCTCCATCGAGCGGGCCGAGGTGGTCTTCGCGCGCGGGCGCAGCCACGACACCTGCTCGCGTGGCTCGACGACCAGGCATTCGACGCCCTGGTACGCCAGCTCGACGGCGGTGGCCAGGCCGACGGGCCCGCCTCCGGCCACCAGCACCGGTACGGAGTCGGGCACGCGCGGAACCAGGTCCATGGACGTCCTATTCGTCAGAATGATGAGAGGTATATTCCTGACGGCGTACGGCCCGCGTCAATGCGGCATTGATTCTGGTACGACCGCACAACGATTGAAGATCGCTCCTAGAGAGCCCGGCGTCCCGATCAGTAGCGTGCAAGCCAAAAACCGGGACCATCCAGGGGACTGCATGAGCGAGACCTCGACGATGCCGCTGCACATGCGGCGGGTGGAGTTCGATCCAGCGCCGGAGTTGGCGGCCGCGCGCGACGAGGAGCGGGTCAAGAGGGTACAGACGGCATTCGGGGCCGACGCCTGGCTGGTGACGAGGTACGCGGACGTCCGCGAGGTGCTGGGCGACGCCGAGCGGTTCAAGGTCGCCCCGCAGACCATCGCGCGGCTGCCGGGAGCGCCGCCGATGACGGAGGAGCAGCTCGCCAAGGTGCGCGCGGGCAACCTGCTCGGCCTCGACCCGCCCGAGCACACCCGGCTGCGCCGGATGCTGACCCCCGAGTTCACCATCCGGCGCATGCGCCGCCTCGAACCGCGCATCGAGGCCATCGTGAACGACCACCTCGACGCCATGGAGACCGCCGGGTCGCCCGTGGACCTGGTGCCGTCGTTCGCGCTGCCGATCCCGGCGCTGGTGATCTGCGAGCTGCTCGGGGTGCCGTACGAGGACCGCGAGGACTTCCAGCGGCGGACGAACAGGATGCTCGACATGAGCGTGCCGGGCGAGGAGCGGATGATGCTCCAGTTCCAGCAGCGCGCGTACATGGAGGGGCTGGTCGCCCGCATCCAGCAGGACCCGGGCGAGGAGCTGCTGGGCATGCTCGTCCGCGAGCACGGCGACGACCTGACCACCGACGAGCTGGTCGGGATCGGCGGGCTGCTGCTGTTCGCCGGGCACGAGACCACCTCCAACATGCTCTCCCTGGGCACGCTCGCCCTGCTGCGCCACCCCGAGCAGCTCGACCTGCTCAGGAAGGAGCCGCAGCGGATCGACGCCACCGTCGAGGAGCTGCTGCGCTGGCTCAGCATCGTCAACTCGGGCACCACCAAGGTCGCGACCGCCGACACGGAGATCGGCGGGCAGGCGATCGCGGAGGGTGACCTGGTCCTGGTCTCCCTGCCCGCCGCGAACCGGGACAAGGGCCTCGTCCCCGACGCGGACACGTTCGACCTCACCCGCGGCGCCCCCGGCCACGTCGCCTTCGGCCACGGCGTGCACCACTGCCTGGGCGCCCCGCTGGCCCGCATGGAGCTGCGCACCGCGCTGCCCGCCCTGCTCAGCCGCTTCCCCGGCCTGCGCACCACGGACAACACGCCGCAGTTCCGCACGTCCAGCATCGTGTACGGCATGGCCTCCCTGGAGGTGGCCTGGTGATGCTTCCCTGACGGCCGGGCACACTGAGAGGGACGGCACGCCGAACGCGACGAGGCGGCGCGGCGGCGCGACCTGCGGGTCACCGCCTGGGACGAGGAGGCGCTGCCGCGCGTCCGGCGCGCCTGTACCGCTGCCGAACTCGGGCAGCCCGGCGAGCGAGCGTCGGCTACTACGTCAGGTGGACCCCCGGCCACGCGGTCACCGACAGAAACCCCTGGCCCCGATCCCCCTGAACGGCCCGACCGGGAGCGCGCTGTCCTACGCGCTCCGACCGGCGTGACGGGCACCCCTGCCCCCGGCGGCCGGGCGCAGGGCGTAGCCGACGCCGTGCACCGTGTGGATCATCGGTGCGCGGCGGGCGTCGATCTTCCTGCGCAGGTACGAGATGTACAGCTCGACCACGTTGCCCCGGCCGCCGAAGTCGTAGGCCCAGACGCGGTCGAGGATGTGCGCCTTGCTGAGCACGCGGCCGGGGTTGCGCATCAGCAGGCGCAGCAGTTCGTACTCGGTGGGCGAGAGCCGGATGTCCTCGCCGTCCCGCCGCGCCCGGCGGGTGCGCTGGTCCAGCGTGAGGTCCCCGACCACGAGCCCGGCGCCGTCCCGCTGGGCCGCACGCGCGCGGCGCAGCAGCCGGTGCAGCCGGGCGACGACCTCCTCCACGCGGAACGGCTTCGTCACGTAGTCGCCGGCCCCCGCGCCCAGCCCGGCCAGCCCCTCGTCCAGGCGGTCCGTCGTGGTCAGGTACAGGACGGGCACGCCGGGCAGCCGGAGGCCGGCCGCGCCGGGCATGGTGGCGTCGAGCACGACCGCGTCGGGGCGGGCGCACCGGGCCGCGCGGGTGGCCGCGCCGCCGTCGTACGCGCCGCGGACCCGCCACGACTCCTGCCGGGCCAGCGTGGAGCGGAGCTTCGTCAGTGCGGGCTCGCCGGCCACGACGAGGATGTCGGCGGCGCCGCCACCGGGCCGGCGCACGGGCTCGGCCGAAACGTTCGCGCTGGACGTGTGCATGGTCGTGACGATGACGTCCTTGCATGAGCGTTCGATGAACGCCGCTTAGTAATCGGCTGTGAACCGCGCCCGCCGCATCCCAGGCCGGCCGCCCTGCGGGGCTTTACCCGGAACAATACGCTCCTAGAGTAATCGAACCACTACTCAACGTTACGATGGCGAAGTTCGCTCATCTATCACTCCAGGGGGCTGGAAAATGACTGACGAGACCCGGGCCGGCAAGGTCAGAACCCACACGGCCGAGGAGTCGGCGCTCGATGGTGAGGCCGTTCTCCTGCACTCCCAGGACGACCCGGTGGCCTCCGCCGCCGTCGACGCGGCCGTCGAGACGGAGCTGCTCGACGACGCCCCCGTCCGCCAGGCGGCCGACGCCAGGCGGGAGAGCGAGCGGCAGATAGCCGCGCTCACCCCCGACGAGCGGGAGCGGGTCCAGCGCCTCCAGCGCGAGCTGCGCACGATGGGCGCCGACGTCTGGCCGGTGACCAGGTGGTGGGGTTACGAGATCCACCTGAACGAGTCGGCCGCGCTGCTGGCCGCCGAGCTGCCGCAGCTCATCGGCGAGACCGCGGGCGCCGTGATCGGTTCCTGGCTCGCCCCGCTCATCGAGCGCTCCGTGCGGGCCAAATCCGACTGGATCGCCTCCATCGCCCGCCCGTACGGGGTCAGGCTCGTCTCGCCGTGGACCGCGCCCGGCATGCTCGTCCCGGCCCGCCAGGACGGCAGGCCCGCCGGTGACACCAGCCTGTACTGGGCGGTGCACGAGCCCGGCGAGGGATGGAGTCGCGACCAGCGCTTCGTCGACCACTTCAGCGGGTCGAGCCCTGCCCTGGCCCAGTTCCAGGACCGGCTCTTCCTGGCGCACCGGGGCAAGGCGGGCGACTCCAGCCTGTGGTGGACGGTCTACGACGCCGAGCAGGGCTGGAGCGACGACGAGCGCTTCCCCCGGCACCTCAGCGCCGCGGCTCCCGCGCTGGCGGCGTACGACGGGCAGCTCTTCTGCGTGCACAGGGGCGCCGGTGCGGACGAGTCGCTGTGGTGGACCCGCTGGGACGGGGCGAGGTGGAGCGACGACGAGCGCTTCCCGCAGCACTTCAGCAGGACGGCTCCGGCGCTGGCGACGTACGACGGGCAGCTCTTCTGCGTGCACAGGGGCACGGGCGCGGACGAGTCGCTGTGGTGGACCCGCTGGGACGGCTCCCGGTGGAGCCAGGACCAGCGGCTGCCCGGCCACGCCTCGCGCTCGAACCCGGCGCTGGCCACGTACCGCGGCCACCTCTACTGCGTGCACCGCGGCGCCGGCGGGGACACGGCGCTGTGGTGGACCCGCTGGGACGGAGGGAAGTGGAGCGCCGACCAGAAGCTGCCCGCGCACCACGCCTCAGAGGGCCCGGCCCTGACCGTCTACAAGGACCGGCTCTACTGCCTGCACCGCGGCGCCTCCGACCAGAGCCTGTGGTGGAGCAGCTTCAACGGCTCCGGCTGGCTCGCCGACGAGCGGCTGCCCGACCACCACAGCGCCGAGGGCCCGGCCGTCATCGCCTACCGCGACAAGAACGCCACCCGCGACCAGCTCCTGTGCGTGCACCGGGGCGTGCGCTGAACGGCGAGTGCCGGCTCGCGCGGCGAGCCGGCACTCTCCTTCTTCGCTCTACCAGCCGGCCAGCTGCTCAAGGAACCACTCGATCAGCGGCCTGGACACGGCGCTGTGCTCGGTGTTGGCGGTGTCGCAGCAGAACGCGTCCAGCTGCGTCTCGTCCTTCGGCAGGTCGCTGAGGTCCAGGTGCAGCTCGGACGGCCACTGGTAAAGGTCCCTGGCCAGGGCGACCGCGCTGACCGCGGGGACGAAGCAGCTGCTGCGGAAGCGCGGCTCGATCGTCAGCCCCATCGCGTCGGCGAGCCGGCCCCACGCGTCGAGCGTGCCGCCGGGCGCGCCGTCGAACGCCGGCACGTGTGAGGTGGCGCTCGTCCACACCGGGGCGCCGAAGCGCACGGTGCCGATGTTCTGCAGCTCGCCCATGTCCGGCTGGAAACGGGCGACGAGCTGCAGCGCTTCGAGGTTGAGGTCGAAGACCGGGGTGCCGGCGGGCAGGCCGTTGCCGACGCCGTTGCCGGTGGCGTTGGCCATGCCCAGCTTGTACGGGCGCATCGGGAACCAGCCCACCCTGCGCAGATCCTCGATCCACTCCTGGCGCAGCGCGTTGTCCGTCACCGGGCCCGAGAAGTCGGCGCTCTCGACCCAGCCCCACAGCAGCTGCTGCGCGGCGGGGCTGCGGATCAGCTCGGCCTGGCCCGGCCCGTCGGAGCGCGGGTCGAGCGCCTCGTGCAGGTAGGCCAGCTGCTGGAGCACCAGCGGGATCCAGGCGCCGAGGTGCGGGCTGTCGTAGGAGAAGTACTTCTCCGTCTGGTGGTCGATGCGCTCGTTCTCCATGCGGGCCAGCGCGTACCTGGTGATCAGGCCGCCCATGCTGACGCCGCCCACGACGAGCTGGGCGTCGCCGACGCGCTCGGCGATGGCGCGCTGCACGGCGGTGACCGCGACGGCGGCGTTGGCCTGGACGGCGATGTGCCGCTGGTCGAAGCCCAGCAGGATCACGTCGATGCCGAGCGTGCTGAGCTGGTCGAGGAAGCCGGGCCTGCCCGGCGCGTACGGCTTGTTGAAGTGGCGCCACAGCTCGTCCAGGTCGCTCGGACCGTAGTTGAAGCCGTCGGCCAGGATCAGCGGCCTGGTCAGCGCTTGGTGCCCCTCGGCCAGGTGCACGGCGGCGCGGCCGGTGGCCAGCCGGCCGTGGTGCGGGCTGTCGCCGACCAGCTCCCAGACCTGCTCGGGCGGGCGGGCCTGGCCGGAGCGCTCCGGCGGGCCGGCGAACCAGACGCCCTGGTGGCCGAGCGCTTCGGCGATCCGCTCGACCTGCTCTGCGGACAGGCTGCTCTCGATCCCGTGGGCTCTGGTCTCGACGTCGATTCTCGGTTCCTGCGGCATTTCGATCCTCTCGCTTGCGGAGGGGCCATCTGGGGCCACTGACCTCACCATACGGTCACTCTCCGTAATTGACGGAGGACGACACGTGTTGCCGCAGAAGGGTGTTTTAGCTGGTCAAACGCCTGCTGGAGGCAGGTCCCGCAGGGCCGGGGTTCTTGCGTTGCGTACGGGGGTAGGCGGCTGCGTGGAGGGGCCGACCGGGGGAGGAAAGCCGATGTCTTCCATGTCTCTGATCGACAAAGAGTGCGTCCGTGAGCTGCTCGAATCGCGTCATCCTGACGCCACGCTGGTGTTCGTCCGCGGTGACTGCGTGGTGCTGCCCGCCTCGGACGTGGACGAGGCGCACAGGGGCCTGGTCATCGCGCGGCGCGACGAGGTGATCGCCCAGTTGCCGGCGGGCGAGCCGTCGGAGGACGAGCTCGACCGGCTGGCCATCCGGCTCGACAACGTCGTCCGTGATCTGGGCGCTTGAGGCGGGCGTCTTCAGGCGCTTTCGAGGTGTGCGGTGGCCGGTGGTCAGGCGCTTTCGAGGTACTGCAGCACGGCCGCCACCCGCCGGTCCGTCCCGTCGGTCGGCGCGAGGTCGAGCTTGGCGAAGATGCTGCGGATGTGCTTGTGCACGGCGCCGTCCGTGACGAACAGCCGCTCCGCGATGGCCGCGTTCCCGAGCCCCTCCGCCATCAGCGCGAGCACGTCGCGCTCACGCGGGCTCAGCCGTTCCAGCCGGTTGTCCGGGCGGCTGCGGGTCAGCAACTGCGCGACCACCTCGGGGTCGATGGCGGTGCCGCCGTCGGCCACCCGGTGCAGCGCCGTCAGGAACTCCCCGACCCGGCCGACCCGCTCCTTGAGCAGGTAGCCAAGTCTGGAGCTGCCGTGGGAGAGCAGGTCGGTGGCGAACGCCTGCTCGACGTAGGCCGACAGCACGAGCACGGCGAGCCCGGGCAGCCGCCGCCTGGCCTCGACGGCCGCCACGATGCCCTCGTCGGTGTGGGTCGGCGGCATGCGTACGTCCACGATGGCGACGTCCGGCTTGTACGTGTCCACCGCCTCCAGGAACCCGGCGGCGTCGGGGGCGGTGGCCACCACGTCGAGTCCTTCCGCGCGCAGCAGCAGCGCGAGCCCCTCGCGCAGCAGGGCGTCGTCCTCGGCGATCACTATCCGCATGGAAGGCTCACATTCATGGTGGTCGGCCCGCCCACAGGGCTGGCCAGGGTGAAGGTGCCGTCGAGCGCCTCGGTCCGGCGGCGGATCCCGGCCAGCCCGGAGCCGCCCTCCTCGACGGCCCCGCCGCGGCCGTCGTCCACGATCTGGATGCGCAGCCGGTCGTCGGTCCGCCGCACGGTCACGGTGGCGCGCCGCGCCTTGCTGTGCTTGGCGATGTTGGTGAGGGCCTCGGCCACCACGAAGTAGGCGGTGGCCTCGACGGAGACCGGGCAACGCCCCGGCACCTCGGCGTCGACCTCGCACGGCACGGGGCTGGCCGCGGCCAGGCCGCTCAGTGCGTCGGCCAGGCTGCGATCGGCCAGCACCGGAGGCAGGATGCTGCGCACGACCGCGCGCAACTCGGCCAGCGCCTGCTCGGCGGCGTCCTGGGCCCGTTCGAGCACGGCGTCGGCGGAGGCCGGGTCACGTTCCACCGCGCGGCGGGCCGCGCCCAGCAGGACGTTGACGGCCACGATCCGGTTCTGCGTGCCGTCGTGCAGGGAACGCTCGATCCGGCGCAGCTCCGCGGCGTGCGCGTCCAGCGCGGCGGCGCGGGTGGCGGTCAGCTGGGCCACCCGCAGGGCCAGGTCGGTGCCCGGATCGGCGGCCAGCAGCCGGCGGCCGGGCCACGCCTGCAGCCGGGCCATGCCCGGGATGAGGGCCAGCGCGAGCCCGAGCCAGAACAGGCTCATCGGGCTCACCAGGAGCGCGCTCGGCAGGTCCTCGGCCGGCCAGATCTCCAGGATGGCGCCGGCCCGATCCTCCGGCCCGAGCAGCGGCCAGTAGAGCGGGAACACCAGGTCGAGCGCCGCCCGGAACGGCAGCGTCAGCCCGATCGCGCCCAGCAGCAGCCCCATCGTGGCGTGCCAGGCCAGCCAGAGCAGCTCGCGGCCGGTGGCGGGCTGCCTGACGGCCGCGCGCCAGTCGGCGGGCACCGGATCGGGGTTGATGATCTCCGGACCCCAGCGGGACAGCCGGGCCCGCTCCCTGTTGGCGACCGTACGCAGCCCGCGCAGGGAGATCGGCACCAGGCGCAGGCCCACGCCCGTGAGGCAGAAGGGCAGCACGGCGGCCAGCCCGATCAGCGCGACGAGCGCCAGGGCGCTGGTGCCCATGCCGCCCACCAGGTGTTCCAGCCCGTCGAGGGTGGTGCGGGCGCGGGCGAACACGTCCCACGAACGGGCCCGCCGCTGCCCTGCCGCCGGGTCCTGGGCCTGCATCCGCACCTCCTTCGTCCGCACAGACCCTAGGACAAGAGGTGCGACATCGGGCAATCGCCGGCCGAAAAGTACAGCTAGCTGTACCTCTGACTGTCCCGCTGCTGGGATCGTCGCGGCCCGCGCCGCTCCGTAGCGTTCTCGGCATGACGAACGGCACGACGCCCGGCCCCATCACTGCCGGGACGACCGCCCCGACGACCGACGTATCAACGATGACCGAGGAGCGCATGATGACCGACCACACCACCGAGACCCGTCCCGCCGGCGTACTCTCCCGGGTGCGCCGCCCCGTGCTCTGGCTGCTGCTGGCCGTCTTCGCGGTCTGCAACGCGGTGTCGTCCATCGCCGACGTCAACGTGTTCGTCGGGGTCGGGTTCGGCCTGGCCACGTTGGGCTGCGCCGCGGCGCTGATCGCCCAGCACTACGAGACCCGCGGGAACGGCCGGAGCTGAAGGGCTTGCGGATCAGCCGATCCTGGTGTCGGATTCCGGACGACAAGCACTGATATCGCCGGAAGGGCCGAGCATGCCGGAGAGCACCGAGGTCGTCGTCATCGGAGCCGGCCCGGCCGGCCTGACCCTGGCCAATCTGCTGCGGCAGGCGGGCGTCGCGTGTGTGGTGCTGGAGCGGCAGAGCCGGTCCTACGTGGAACGGCGGCAGCGCGCCGGCGTGCTCGATCACGCCGCGACCCGCGTCTTCGAGGACTGGGGCCTGGCCGAGAGCGTGCTCGCGGGCACGCACCGGGACTCCACGATGGAGATCAGGGTGGACGGCGAGCCGCGCTTCCTCGACGTGGTCGCGCTGGCCGACGGCAGATCGGGGCGGATCGTCCCGCAGCAGGTTTTCGTCGGCCGGCTCATCGCGGCCTTCGAAGCGGGCGGGGGAGACCTGCGCTTCGACGCCGCCGAGGTGACGCCGCGCGGCGTCGAGGGTGAGGCCCCCGTCGTGTCCTACCGGGAGCAGGACGGCACCGTACGCGAGATCGCCTGCTCGTACGTGGCCGGCTGCGACGGCCACCACGGCGTCAGCCGGGCGAGCGTGCCGGAGCAGGCGCTGACCACGTACACCTACGACCACGGCATCGGCTGGTTCACCGTGATGGCCGACGTGACGCCGCCGCGGCACCCGATGTTCGCGATCCACCCGGCGGGCTTCGCCGCCCACTTCCCGAGAGGGCCGCAGGCCAGCCGCTTCTACCTGGAGTGCGCGCCCGGCGACGCGCTCGGCGACTGGGACGACGCCCGGATCTGGGCCCAGTTACGGCTGCGCCTCGGCGACCCGGGACTGCCCGAGGGGCCGATCACGGAGAAGGCCGTGGTGGACATGCGCAGCTTCGTCGTCGACCCCATGCGGTACGGGCGCCTCTTCCTGGCCGGGGACGCCGCCCACATCATCACCCCGATGGGCGGAAAGGGGATGAACCTGGCCATCGCCGACGCGGACGTCCTGGCCCACGCGCTGCGGGCGGCGCTGCGCGAGGGGGACGGCGGGCCGCTGGAGGCGTACTCGGCCACGTGCCTGAAAAAGGTGTGGAACGCCCAGGAGTTCTCGCGCTGGCTGACCGAGATGACCCACGAGTCCGGTGACGCGACGCTGGCGGGGCCGTTCCGGCGGGAGCTGGCCAGGGCGCGGCTGGAGCGGCTGTTCAGCTCGGGGGCGGCGGCTCGGGCCTTCGCCGACCTGATGGCCGGCGGGTAACATTTCCCCTTCTAGGGTCATGTTGCGCTATGTGGGGATATTTGTGGATAAAACCTCTCAGGATCTGACCGAACAGGACACCTTCATTCGCAAGGAGCTGCAGCGGCTCCGCGACAGCATCGACAACCTCGACGCCGCGCTCGTCCATCTGCTGGCCGAACGCTTCAAGTGCACGCAGGAGGTGGGCCGGCTCAAGGCCGAGTACCAGCTTCCCCCGGCCGACCCCGATCGGGAGGCGGCCCAGATCCGCCGCCTGCGCGCCCTGGCCGAGGAGTCGAAGCTCGACCCTGTCTTCGCCGAGCGCTTCCTGAACTTCATCATCGCCGAGGTCGTCCGGCACCACGAGCTGATCGCCAGCAACCACGCGGCCTCCCGCGGCAACTAAGGTCCCGGGCTTCAGACGTTCACCAGGGCGACCTTGACCGCGTGCGGGTCGTCGCCGACGAGGGGGACGGCGAAGACGGCCGTGCGGTCGCGGGCGCCGTAGACGACGAAGCGCAACCCGTCCTCGTCCCACGTGTCGCGCACGTCCGAGGTGAGCTGGGCCGAGGCCGAGCAGTAGGCGGGGCTGCGGCGCAGCAGGTGCAGCGACGCCTCCAGCGGAACGCTCCCGGTGGGCGTGAGGGCGAGCGGCCGGCGCAGGCGGACCAGCAGGCGGCGCAGCGGGACGAGCCAGTAGCGATCCAGCTCCGACGACAGAGCCAGCAGGGCCAGGATCTCCGCCGAGACCACGACGCCCGCCAGACCGCCGGGCAGAGAGACGGCCGTGAGCAGGCCGGGCGCCGCCGTGAACAGCACGGTGACCAGCGCGGCGGCCAGCAGCAGCCCCGCCCGGGCGAAGGAGCGCGCGTCCACGGGCTTGGCATGGGTGCCCAGGCAGCCGCACGACGCGGCGGGCGCGGCGACGTGGGCGTAGGCGAGATAGACGAGAAAGCCGGCCGACAGCAGCGCGGCGGCGACCCCACCGGGAAGATGCGCGGGCGACAGCGCGGCGCCGGCCCCATCGGGGAGCTGCGCGGGCGCCCCTTCGAAGAAGCGGGCGAGCGGCAGCCGCGAGGCGGCCCCGCCGAAGAAGAGGGCGGGGAGCAGCAGGGCGGCGGCCACGGCGACCTCGGCCAGTCCGACGAGCCGCAGGACCGGGACCGCGCGCGCCGGGCCGGTGAGCCGGGCCAGAGCGGTCTGGCCGGCCTGTGCCCGCATCCGCCGGCTGAGCAGCTTCACCAGACCTGCCCAGAGGAGGAAGAATGCGATCACGTACGGCTGAGACGCGGCGATCCCGTTCACGAACTGCCTCCTAGTGCGGGGAGAAGACCGTTGCGATGTCCACTTCGTTCGTGTCCGGCCGCCAGGCGCCCAGGATCTGCACGTGCTGGCTCACTTTCAGCATCGACAGGTCCTCGGTGGGCGGCGACTCGGAGTGGATGGCCACCGACTTGCCGGCGACGACGTGACACAGCACTTCGTGGCCGTTGTGGTCGAGGTGGAGGGTCTGTCCGGTGATGTTCTTGATGTGGCCCTTGATGTTGACGATGTTCAGCCACACCGACTCGGCGGCCAGCATCCCGTCCGGCATGCGCACACCCCTGGCGTACAGGCCGTCTCCCGGCTTGGCCTGGTCGAACGCGACCGGTCCGAGCTTCCACAGGCTCGTGCCGTCCACGACCCTGATGGTGTGGAAGACCATGTTCGAGCCCAGGACGAGCAGCGTGTTCTCCTTGATCGAGCGGATCCGGCCCTCGGCGAAGTCGGGGTCGGGCGCGCCCGGCTCGACCTTCTGCGCGGGCGCGGACGCGGTGGCGGCGAACGCCGCCTCGGGCCCGAGCGAGCCCATCGCGGTGGCGGCGACGACGCCGGCGCCTCCGCCGAGCACGGCGGACCTGAGCACATCCCTTCTGCTGCGCATCTGCTCCGCCTCCTCAGGCCGTCGAGATCTCGGCCGGCCGCAGGCCGGAGGAGAGGCTGGCGATCTGGCTGTAGGCGGCGGGGGTGAGGTCGATCAGCCGGTTGCTGGCGCAGGTCGCGCCGCAGCAACTGCGCTCGCCGCAGAACAGGTCGGTCTGCGGGCCGCAGTCGGCGATGGCGGTGACGACGCTGGAGCCGCTGCACAGGGCCGTGATGCGGTGGCGGAACCCGCACGTACGGCGGGACAGGCCGACGCCGCAGCTGTCGGGGCGCGTGATGGCCCAGCAGGCGTCGGAGGTGTTGGGCCAGGCGTGCTGGAGGTTGCCGGAGTTGCAGGTGCCGCAGGCTCCCTTGCCGGTGCTGCTGCACGGGCCCCAGGCGGTGCCGCAGCAGAACCAGGAGACCTCTCCTTGGACGGGGCCGAGTAAGTCGGCGGGCGGGTCGGTGGCCGTGCTTCGCGCCATGGCGCGTCCTCCTTGGGTGAGCTCTGGACGATCTCAGCGAGGGGTTTGAAGCTTTCCGACTCGATCTACAACTACCATGTAAGGATTTTTCGTCAATGCCCGAATTTGTCCGGGCATGCGGCGGCCGGCAGGCGAAGCCGGGCGGGTGGATCAGGCGCAGAACTCGGCGATCGTCGCCGCCAGCACGTCCGTGACCAGCTCGACGGAGGCGATGTCGGCCCACTCCGTGTCGGCGTGCGCGCCGCCGCCGTCCACCCCGAAGAGCAGGCACGGGATCCCGGCGCGGGCCAGCAGGGCGCAGTCGGTCCAGAACGGCTCCGCGCGGATCACCGGCGGTCGGCCCAGCGCCCGCTCCACGTGACGCAGCAGCACCCGCGCGATAGGGGATTCCTGATCGGCCTCGAACGGATCGCGGTGCAGGCCGCCGCGCAGCTCGTACCGGAAATCGGGGACGGTGGCGGCCAGCCGGTCGAGGATCTCGGCCAGCTCGGCCCGTACGGTCTCGGCGCTCTCACCGGGAACCGTGCGCCGCTCCACGGTGATCCGGCAGTGGGCCGGATACGTCGAAGGGCCTTCCCCGCCCTCGATGAGCGAGGCGTGCACGGTGCCGGGCCCGAGCAGCCGGTGCCCGCCCGAGGCGGCCAGGCGCAGGCCCAGCTCCTCCAGGGCGACGAGGAAGTGACCGGCCTTGGCGATCGCGTCCACGCCCAGATCGGGGCGAGAGCCGTGGGCGGCCAGGCCCAGGACGTCGATCTCGAACCAGGCGAACCCCTTGTGCGCGAGCGTCACCTCCAGCAGGCTCGGCTCGGTCACGATCGCCGCGTCCGCGGTGAACCTCTCCAGCACCTCCTCGGTGCCGAAGCTGGCGTGCTCCTCGTCGGCCACACAGGCCACGATGACGTCGCCGCGCAGCGGGCCGGCCGCGGTGGCGCGGGCGGCGGCGGCCATCATGGCGGCCACACCGCCCTTCATGTCGAAGGCGCCGCGGCCGTGGATCCGGCCGTCCTGGACGCGCGGGGTGAGCGGGTCGCCGTCGTACGTGCCGTAGGCGACCGTGTCCAGATGGCCGTTGAGCATCAACGACCGCCCGCCCCCGGTGCCGCGCGCCACGGCCACCAGAGACGGGCGGCCGGGCCTTCGTTCGAGCCGGTGGAGCTCGAAACCGCGCTCGCCCAGCCACTCCGCGCACAGCTCGGCCACCGCCGACTCGCCGGCGCCGCCGGGGGCGAGGTCGGGATTGACCGAGTCCGCGGCGATGAGACGTTCGAGCAGCGGCAGCGGATCGCCGGCGGACGATCCTGCGGGCGGCACGACGGGCGGCACGACGGGCGGCATGGCGGGCCTCCTGGGGGATCCAGGCCCATCATGCCGCACCGCTTCCCAGCCGGCCCGAACCGCTTCCGGCCGGCACTGTTTCCCGACCGTTTCCCGACCGCTTCCCGACCGCTTCCCGGCCGTTTCTCGGGCGGCCCGAGCCGCTCAGGTGGCCTGCGAGTTCTGGGCCGTCTGGTAGACGGCCATCGCCTCGTTCCCGAAGAACGGGCCGAACATGAAGTTCGGGGCGAAGTTGTAGGTGAAGCTGTTGAGCGAGTTCAGCCAGCCGAGCCCGGTCGCCGGGTCGAACCCCTGGAACCACGGCCCGCCGCTGGACCCGCCGGTCATGTTGCAGCGCAGCCCCTGGTCGTTCGTCGAGACGGTGTCGTTGAACGCGCGCCCGCTGCAGTAGATCAGCTCGGAGCCGTCGAACGGGTCGGCCGCCGGATAGCCGAACGCGAAGTTCTGCCGCTGCCTCGGCTGGTTGAACGCCACCCCCTGCCCGCCCACGACGTCGGTCAGCGTGCGGCCGTTCAGCGGCGCGACCACCACCGCGGCCACGTCGAAGTTGATGTCCTCGCGCGCGTTCCACTGCGGCGTGGTGAACATCTCGCTGGCCACCCAGGTGCCGAACGGGCGCCGGCCGTCGTCGAAGGCCGGGACGAACGCCCAGTTGCGGTGCGCCGCGCCGTTCAGCTTCACACAGTGTCCCGCCGTGATCACGACGCTCTCGTTCGCGCTGGTCACGGCCGAGCCGGAGCAGGAGGAGTTGCGGCCGTCGGCGGTGGTGAAGAAGACCCGGCCGGTGGTGCGCACGACGGCGCCGCCGTCGGTCCACTGCAGGCCGGGGCTGTTGGCCACCGCGGCCTGCAGCCTGCCGTTGCCGCTGCCCGAGGTGCCGCGGGTCGCCCACGGTCTGCCCTGGGACGGGGTGCGCGACCGGACGCCACGCCGGGGCGCGGGCGCCTCCAGCGGTTGCGCGGCGACCATGCGACGCGGGGTCCAGTACTGCGAGACGGACCTGCGCTCCGACCAGGAATCCGTGGCGGACCAGGTGACGGGCCTGCTGGGATCGGCCTGGGCGGCGCCCGCGGGGACGAGGGAACCTGCCAGGGCGAGCACGAAAGTGGAGAGCAGGGCGACTCTGCGGTGCATACGTACCTCCTGAAACGCGGAATCTGCCGTAGGGAGGTACGTACGGGGTCATCCATTCGCCTCAACGCATGCACATTTGGATATGGCGTCATACCTGTACGAAAGCACCCGAGCACGGAGGGTGACTTCTGGATCGCTGCCCGGGGTCTGTGCTTTCTTTGCCGAATAGGCGTCAATTGATGACGCTTTTTCACCGCTCTTTTCCGGATACGGGAAATTCGACATCGGCGTGGCGTTGTCATCTCGCTCGCGGCAACTGTAAGCATCGTACCGGTCTGGCGACTATAGGTCGCATGCGGAAAGGAACGGTAATGTTCACCCCACTGAGAGAAATGGCGAAGCCCGCACTGCGCGGTCTTCTCGCGGCGACACTGGCGGTCACCATGGCACCGGCGGCGAGCGCCGACTCCAAGGACGACGACCACCACCACCGCACCAGTGACAGGGGATTCGTCGATTACCACGACGACGATGACGACGGCGGAAGAAACTGCAGGCCGCGCACCTTCTTCCGGATCCACCAGATGTCGCCGCGGAACTTCTACCTGCCCCGCACCCGCTACATCGACGGCCCCGGCGGCTCCATGACGGTGTCGGTCACGCGCGAGGCTGAAATCACCGCCTTCCTCGAAACGGAGAACGAGAAGTCGAAGGACTTCTCCAAGACCATCGACACCAAAACCGTTGTCGACCATTTGCGCCGGCTCGGGCTGCCGCACCTGGAAGAGCGGCACATGGTCTTCTCCGGCCATGAATACACCAAGGAAATCAGCGACGGCATGTACGGCAACATGTGGTACCGGGTATTCGGTTACCGCGTCGGCTGGTCCGCCTGGTCGGTGCTCGGCACCTGCGAGCGCAACAAGGTCGCCGCCGGCATCGCCAGCGTGCCGTCCCGCGTCGAGGGATGGCGCTACTGGGAGACCAAGCACCCGATGTTCAAGCGGCGCAAGCTGTCGGTCAAGTAGGGGAGAGGCCGAGACGCAGGTCAGCGGGATAGCCTGGTGGGTTTCCGGGTAGAGCGTGACTCAGTCCGGTAGTGGCCGGACGCGCAGCCGTCCGGTGCGCCGAACCTCAAGGGCTTCATGAGGGGGAACACCATGGCCATCCAGCGATATCTGGGTCTCACATCGTTCCGACTTCCCATGCTCCGGTACCACGAGCCGCCCTGGGGCGGCGACGACGAAAGCTACAGCCGCGCACGGCGCAGGCGCCGTCGCCGCCGCTGAGCGGATCCGCCGGAAGAGGTGAGGGCGTCCGCCCTCACCTCTGGCGTCTCGGCCGCTTCCGCTGTCTCACCGGGCGCTTGCGCTGTCTCGATCAGGAGAACGCGGCCTGGACGTCCGGCACCGTGAACATCGGCTCCAGCTCGGCGGGCGGCACCACCTTGCCGGAGAACAGCGCCTTGACGAACTTCTCCAGGTCCGCGGCCGTCGAGATCAGGTCGCCCGAGGCCCAGGTCGAGGTGACGCTGATCGCGGTCGTGTTCACCACGTGCCCGTCGCCGTACGGGACGGCGTCGCCGCCGTCCGCGAGCACCGCCCCGACCTGCTCCTGCTCGACATTCGCATGCCCGTCATGGACGGCATCGAGGCGGCCAGGATCGTGTGCGCGGACGGCGGCTGCCGGGTGCTCATGCTGACCACGTTCGACCTGGACGACTACGTCTACGACGCGCTGCGGGCGGGCGCCCGCCGGGTTCCCGCTCAAGGACGTGCGCGGGGACGACCTCGTGCACGCCGTACGGGTGGTCGCGGCCGGAGAGTCGCTGCTCGCCCCCTCGGTCACCACGCGGCTGATCGCCGACTTCACCTCAAGAGCGCCCAGGCCCGCCGCGCCGCCCTCGGAGCGGCTGCCCGTGCTGACCAAGCTCGGGCTGCGCGACCGAATCCAGGCGGTGATCGTCGCGTACGAGACGGGGCTGGCGGTCCCCGGCGAGCTCGCCCGAGCCCTCGGGGCCGGCGGTGCCCGGCGAGCCGGACCGGGATCTTCACCTGTGGACCTGACCTGGTGATCGGGTTAGGGTCAGATCGCTTCGCGAGACCCGCGAACGATCACGCGACCGACGGGAGCGCGCCATCCACGCCGAACCGATCACCCGCCTCCTCCTGGGACTGTCCGTCCCGCTCGCCCTCCTCATCGCGGCCCCGCCCGCCCGCGCGGACGTGCCCGTGTGCCTGCCCGAGACCCAGGTGTGCGCCGGCCTCGACGACGGCCGCTTCGCCTTCACGATCAGGCCGCGGCCTGTCACGCTCGCGGTGGACGCCACGGTCAACGGCACGCCGGTCACCGGCAACCTCACGCACTTCACGGGGGACGACTATGTCCAGGGCTGGTACGAGCCCTACCCGCCGCTGGTCCCCGGCGACGTGATGTGCCTGTCGTTCACGGCGCCGGGGGTGCCGCCTGGGCCGTACTGCGACACCGCGCCCTAGATTTTTCCGGCGGTGACGCATCGGCGCTGCCAGGGGCGATAAGGCAGGTGTCAGGGCCGCAGCGGCCGGGAGATCGCCCGCTTAGCCGGGATTTACGCCGTGTTGAGCAACCTGGTGTCCTCGGGACACTAGGAGATGACATGGACGCGAACGAGCCGCGCACCGGTGGTTGGAGCCAGTTCGGTGACAGGCCGCCCACTGCCGGGGGGTTCACCCGGCCGACGAGCCCGTTGCCTCCGCCTCCGCCTCCGCCGATGCCGCCGGCGCCGTCGAGGACCGGTTTCGTGCTGACCCGCAAGGCGATCGCCGGCCTCGCCCTGGCCGCCGTCGCCGCGATGTCGGCGGCGGCGCTGGGCGGCGGCGCGGTGGGCGCGTCCCTGGCCGGAGGGGGCGCCCCGGCGGTGGTGACGGCCACGCCGGCCAAC
This sequence comes from Nonomuraea maheshkhaliensis, assembly GCF_039529435.1. Classification (NCBI taxonomy): domain Bacteria; kingdom Bacillati; phylum Actinomycetota; class Actinomycetes; order Streptosporangiales; family Streptosporangiaceae; genus Nonomuraea; species Nonomuraea maheshkhaliensis. The sequence continues at coordinate 34,483 of NZ_BAAAMU010000037.1, read as the reverse complement.
CCGAGCCCGGTGTTCCACACCGCGTCCGACCAGTACACGGTCGCGCAGGTGGCGGCTCAGGTGCAGCCGTCCGTGGTGATGATCCAGGGGCAGACGAGCGAGGGCTCGGGCGTGGTGCTGTCGGAGGACGGCCAGATCCTGACCAACAACCACGTCGTGTCCGGGCAGAACTCCGGCCTGACCGTGAAGTTCAACGACGGGAAGACGGCCAAGGCCACCGTGCTCGGCACCGACCCGGCCACCGACCTGGCCGTGATCAAGGCCGAGGGCGTCTCGGGGCTGGCCAAGGTGGCGCTCGGCGACAGCGACCAGCTCAAGGTGGGTGACGACGTGCTTGCCATCGGCAGCCCCCTGGGCCTGGACGGGACGGTGACGTCGGGCATCGTCAGCGCGCTCGACCGCACCGTGACCTCGGGCAACGCCCCCAACGAGCAGCAGCTCCCGCCGGGCTGGGGCGGCCGGCAGCAGGGCCAGGAGGAGACGACCACGCTCGGCGGCATGATCCAGACCGACGCGGCGATCAACCCGGGCAACTCAGGCGGCGCCCTGGTCAACGCCGCGGGCGAACTCGTGGGCATCAACAGCGCGGTGGCCGCCGACGGCGTCAACCTGGGCTTCGCCATCCCGGTCAACACCGCCAAGCACGTCTCCGAGCAGCTCATCAGCAAGGGGACGGTGAGCCACGTGTACCTCGGCGTCAGCGTCACCGACGCCACCGGGGACGTGTCCGGCGCGCTCGTCCGCCAGATCACGGCGGGCAGCCCGGCCGAGAAGGCCGGGCTCAAGGAGGGCGACCTGATCACCAAGATCGGCGCGACGCCGGTCCAGGGCGGCGACACGGTCGTCGGCCAGGTACGCGGCTACAAGGTCGGCCAGCAGGTCGAGATCACCTACCAGCGGAACGGCAAGGAGAGCACGGTGACCGTCACCATGCAGGAGAAGAAGAACTAAGCCAGATCACGCTCCACGATCGCCGCCCGCCCGCCGCCCTCGCTCCTCGATCGCCCCCTGTCCGCAGCCCGCGGGCAGGGGGCGATCCGCGTTCGCGCCGGCACTTAGGGCGATGATCCGCGAAAGATGCCCGATCCGTGGCGATTAGGCCCTCCTCGATCGGCAAAACTCGGGTTACATTCACGTTACTTTGCCCTCTCTTATCCCCCCGAGTAAACCGAAGGAGAGAGGCATGCGAGTGAGAACCACGATCGCGGCGTTGACTGCTGCGGCGATCCTCATGCCGCAGGCCGCACTGGCCGCCGACGCCGGCGCGCCCTCGGGCGCAGCGGCTCCGCCGCCCGACAGTCAGTTCCAGAAGGTGACGCTCAACGACAACCCCGGTGAGCCGATGGACCTGGCGGTGTTACCCGATTCGAGGGTGTTGCACACGACCAGGCCCGGCGAGGTCTGGTTACACGACCCCAAGACGGGGCTCAACACGCTCGCCGCCAGGCTCGACGTCTACCAGCACGACGAGGAGGGCCTGCAGAGCATCGCGCTCGGCCCGGGCTTCGGCAAGGGCTCCAAGAAGGACGACTGGATCTACCTCTACTACTCGCCACCGCTCGACACCCCTGTGGACGACCCGGCCACCCCGGACGTCAACGAGGGCGACGCCCCGTTCACCGGGACTCCGGAGGACTTCGCGCCGTTCAAGGGCCTGATCCGGCTCTCGCGGTACCGCTGGACGGGCAGCACCATCGACCTGCGTACCGAGCAGCAGATTCTCGACGTGCCGGTGGATCGCGGGATCTGCTGCCACGTCGGTGGCGACATCGTCTTCGACGCCGCGGGCAACCTGTACCTGTCCACCGGAGACGACACGAACCCGTTCTTCTCCGACGGCTTCACCCCGATCGACGAGCGGGCCGACCGCAACCCGGCGTTCGACGCCCAGCGCAGCTCGGGCAACACCAACGACCTGCGCGGCAAGATCCTGCGCATCAAGCCCCGCGACAACGGCTCCTACTCGATCCCGCACGGCAACCTGTTCCGGCCGGGCACGAAGAACACCAGGCCGGAGATCTACGCGATGGGCCTGCGCAACCCGTTCCGCATCGAGCTCAACCGCCGCACCGGCGAGCTGTACGTCGGCGACTACTCGCCCGACCAGCAGCAGGCCAACCCGCAGCGCGGCCCGTCGGGCACCGGCAAGTGGACCACGATCCGCAGGGCGGGCAACTACGGCTGGCCTTACTGTGCGACGGCGCGGCTGCCGTACGTGGACTACGACTTCGGCACCGGCGCGTCGGGGGCCACCTTCGACTGCGCGGCACCGGTGAACGAGTCGCCGCACAACACCGGGCTGCGCCGGCTGCCGCCGGTGACGCAGCCGGACGTCTGGTACTCGTACGGGGCGTCGGCGGAGTTCCCCGCGCTGGGCACCGGCGGCATCGGCCCGATGGGCGGGCCCGCGTACGACTTCGACCCGGCCGACACCCGCGGCCCCCGCGCCGTGGCCTGGCCGAAGTACTACGACGGCGTCCCGCTCTTCTACGAGTGGACCCGCGACTACGTCAAGGCGATGTTCGACCGTGGACAGCGGATCGAGAGCGTGCTGCCCTCGATCGTCTTCGACAACCCGATGGACATGGAGTTCGGCCCCGACGGCGCGCTCTACGTGCTGGAGTACGGGGACGGCTTCTTCAGCGAGAACCCGGACGCCCAACTGGCCAGGATCGACTTCACCGGCCACACCGGCAACCGCACGCCGATCCCGGCGGCGCAGGCGTCGGTGACGGGCGGGCTCGCCCCGCTGACCGTCGCCTTCACCAGCACCGGCACCAGCGATCCCGACGGCGACCGGCTCCGCTACGCGTGGGACTTCGACGCCGACGGCAGGATCGACTCACGCAGCCCCTCGGCGTCGTTCACCTACCGCGAGAACGGCCTCTACCAGGCCACCCTCAAGGTCACCGACGACGCGGGCATGTCCGCCTCCACGTCGGTGCGGATCGTCATCGGCAACGCCGTCCCGGTCGTCGAGCTGGTCAGTCCCGTCGCGGGGCAGCCGTTCCGCTTCGGCGACCTGATCGAGTTCGAGGTACGCGTCACCGACGACCAGCCGGTGAACTGCGCGAACGTGGCCGTGAACTACATCCTCGGTCACGACGACCACGGCCATCCGCAGACCACGGCACGCGGCTGCACGGGCTCGATCCAGACCACCGTGCCGAGCGGCCACGACCCCGAGAACGACGAGCTGACCGGCGTCTTCGTCGCCACCTACACCGACCCCGGCACCGGCGACCTGCCGGGGCTGACCGGCAGCACCGAGGTCGTGCTCCAGCCCACGAGTTAGGAGATCACCATGTGTTACGGCTACGAGCCGAGCAGACGCTCCCTGCTCGCCGCGGGCCTCGGGCTCGGGGCGGCCGCGCTGGCCGCCGCGTCCCCCGCCGCCGCCGCGGCCACGCCGCCGCACCGCCACCATCACCCCAAGAGAGTCGTTCCGCCGGGCCAGATCAGCATGCAGCTCTACACGGTGCGTGCCGACCTCGCCCAGAACTACGACACCACGCTGGCCTACCTGGCCGAGATCGGCTACCCGAAGGTCGAGGTCGCGCTCGGCTACTTCGGGCGGACGGCGCAGCAGCTGCGTACGTTCTTCGACGGGCTCGGGATCCACGCCACCTCCAGCCACGACGGCATCAGCCCCGACGACGCCGCCCTGGACACCAAGATCCAGAACGCGCTGACCCTCGGTCAGTCGTACATGGTCGTGCCGTTCCTGCAGTCCAACAGCCTGGACGAGTGGAAGGGCTGGGCCGAGCGGATGAACGTCGAGGCGCGGGCCGCCCGCTCGGCCGGGCTGCGCTACGGCTACCACAACCACGCCCACGAGTTCACCACCGACCTCGGCGGCGGCGTGACGCCGTGGGACGTGCTCACCCGTGAGCTCGATCCGCGCCTGGTCCACCTGGAGATCGACATCTACTGGGCGGTCACCGGCGGCGTCGGGCGCGGCGCCAGGGACCCGATCAAGTTCGCCATCGACGTGATCCGCAGGGCGCCGCAGCGCGTGCTGCAGTACCACGTCAAGGACCGGCACCTCGACGGCGACCACGCCGACCTCGGCACCGGGACGATCGACTTCCGCCGGGTGTTCGACGCCCACCAGGTGCGGGAGTACATCGTGGAGAACGACAGTCCGGACGTGACGCCACGGCGTACGGCGGAGATCGGTTACCGCTACCTGCGCAAGCTGCGGTTCTGACCGATCTGATCGACCGGGCCCGGTCCGCACCGCGGGCCGGGCCCGGCGAGCGCGGCGAACCCGGTTCCTGGCCCGCGCCACGGGCGGGGCTCGGTGCGTCGCGGTCCCGCCATGGGCGGGGCGACCGGTGGCTCGTCTCCTCTGTCCCAAATCTTCGTGCTGATCTCCGCTGAGAGCGGTCTTTGGCCCCTTTCTGGGCACATTTCCGCATAACTCGACATGCGGGAGCACGCCTGGGGAGGACCATGTACCGCTCGCTCGGCGTCGTCGCCGCCACCACCCTGATCCTCACGGCCAGCCCCGCCCTCGCCTCGCCCCTCACCTCACGCCTCGCCGCGCCGCTCGCCGCCCCGGACCACGTGGACAACATCGCCCATCGGGGCGGTGCCGCGCACGCGCCGGAGAACACCATCGCCGCCTGCGCCCTGGCCAGGGAGCAGCGCGCGGACGTGTGCGAGTTCGACGTCCAGCAGACCAAGGACGGCCGGCTCGTGCTGATGCACGACGAGACGCTGGAGCGCACCACCAACGTGGAGAAGGTCTTCCCCGGGCGCGCACCGTGGCGGGTCGCGGACTTCACCCTCGCGGAGATCCGCCGCCTGGACGCCGGCTCCTGGTTCGCCCCGCGCTACCGGGGCGAGGGCGTGCCGACGCTGACGGAGGCCCTGCGGTCAGTACGCGGCACCGCCACGAGGCTGCTGGTGGAGGTCAAGCACCCGCCGCACCGCCCGGACATCGACCGGCGGGTGGCCGCCGAACTGCAGGACGCCCGCGAGCTCTGGAACGCCGAACGGCTGACCGTGCAGGCGTTCGGCTGGCAGTCGATGCGGGTCCTGCGCAGCATGGTGCCCGGCCTGCCCATCGCGCTGCTCGGCAAGCCCGCCGCCGATCGGCTCTCCGAGCTGGCCCGCTACGCCGACGGGCTGACCGTGCCGCACGCCGGGCTCACCGCGGACTACGTCAGGAAGGCCCACAAACGGGGCATGCGGGTCTACACCTGGTCGGCGGACCGGTCGGCCCTCATCCGCCGGCTGGTCTCGTACGGGGTGGACGGCATCATGACCAACAGGCCAGACCGCCTCCACGGGGTCACAGCGCCGCGGCCCGCACGTTCCGCCAGCCGAAGGTGAGCGACCCGCCCAGCAGCACCACGCCGGACAGCACGCCGCTGATGAACGGCACCCACGCCAGGGCGGACCCGGTGGCCGCCAGCACCAGACCGGCGCCGCCGAGCAGCGTGAGCACCACGCCGGGCACCGCGATGCCCCAGTCCTTCCACACCGGCGCCAGCGCGATGAAGTGCACGCCGACCACGAACGCCACCCAGCCCACGTTGGCCTGCGCGGGCGCGCCCATGGCGGCCATCACCCGTAGCCCGCCGAAGAGCAGGACGACCTCGGCGGCGACCACGATCAGGTAACCCCGGCCGAACATGTTCCCCGGCCGCTCCTCCTGCCCGCCCGGCCGCTCCTCCCGTACGGCCGACCGCTCTCCCCGTACGGCTGAGCGCTCCTTCCTGGCCGTCGTGAACCACATGGCGATCACGCCCGCGGCCGCCAGGCAGGCGGCCACCCGCAGCACGAGCGCCACCGGCGCGCTCAACGGGCTCTGCGCGTTGACGAGCACGAAGACCGCGCCGAAGATCGCACCCACCAACAGACCAGACATTCGTTGCATGGACCCATCTAAGCGGTCATTCATCCACGCTCGCGCTGGGGGTGGCACGAGGGCCGGGTAGGTCTGGCCCTACCTGGCCGCACCCCGCAGATAGGCCAGCACCGCCAGCACCCGCCGGTTGTCGTCCTCGCTCGCCGGCAGGTCGAGCTTGGCGAACACGCCGGCCACGTGTTTGCCGACGGCCGCCTCCGAGATCGACAGGGCGCGGGCGACGGCGCTGTTGGAGCGGCCCTCCGCGATCAGGGCCAGCACCTCGCGCTCGCGCGGGGTCAGCCGCTGCGCCGGCTCCGTGACCTCCCTGGCCCTGATCCACGTCCGCTCGAACAGGTCGATGAGGGTGGTGATCAGGCTCTGCTGGCGGATCACCAGCGCGCCTGGAGCGTAGGGAACGGGGGTGATCCGGACGAACGCCACCGAGCGGTCGAAGACCAGCACCTGCTGGATCGGCTCGTCGATCAGGCGGTGCAGATCGCCGGCGGCGTGCAGCTCCCTGATCCTGGCCGCCTTGCGCGGGTCGTCGAGCACGCTTGAATGGATGATCGTCCGCATCGACAGGCCCTGCCGCAGCGCGTCGAGCACGTGACGCCTGCTCCGCTGCTCGTCGCGGCCCGTCTCCGTCGCGCCCAGCGGCTGCATGGCCCGCAGCTCGCGGGACGAGTCGGCGGCCTGGGCGATCAGCCGGCGGACCAGGTCGTTGTCCTCAACCCGCTCGACCTCGACGGGGATGCCGCGCAGGTCACCCACCACCTCTTCCAACCGGCGGGCCAGCCGGGCCAGCGAGACGCTCTCCTCCACGCTCAGCTCCTCCTCTCACCCACAGATCGTGCCAGGCGGGACCCGCACGGCGGGGCTCAGATCATCGCGCTCTTGTAGAAGATGCTGGCCTTGCGCGCCTTCTCGACACCCGAGGCCAGGCCGAGGCACAGGCGCGGGCGGCCGGCGGCGATCTGGATCGCCATGCCCTCGGGCTCGCGGTAGTCGAGCGACTTGCCCGCCTCGGTGAGCTCCCGCTGGACCTGCCCGCCCGTACGCAGGTCCAGGCAGGTGATGTACGTGTTGCCCGGCGCGGGGTTGGCGTCGCTGTAGGCCTCGCCGGTCAGCAGGTAGAGGAAGTCACCGTAGGCCGCGTACCCCTGGAAGACGCCCAGGCCCGACGGCTGGGCGATGTCGAACAGCGCGCTGACCGTGCCCGCCTTGAGCGCGGGCAGCGAGTAGACCGCGAAGCGGAAGGCGCCTTCGGACCGGTATCGCATGATCAGCCGGTTTCTGGACGGGTCGATCGCGCACGTGGTGTTGTCCGCGGTCGCGATCGGCTTGTACTTGGTCAGCGCCGGCGACGCCGTGTCCAGCGTCTGGCCGTCCGCGAACCTGAACCTGGCCAACTGGCTGCCTCTGGCGCTGCCGTTCTCGGTCACCCCGTCGGTCTCCGTCCACAGGTACGCCGACGACCCCGACGGCTCGACCCCGAGCTGCACGCCGTGGCCGAAGCCCATGAGGTACATGTGACCGAGCACCGTGCCGGTGAGGCCGAGCTTGGTCAGGCACAGGTTGCCCGCGGCGTTCTGGCCGGTGCCGTTCCGCAGCTGCAGCGTGTAGATGTGCCCGTGGACGTTGTCGCAGGCGAACGACTGCAGGACGGTCTGGTCGTACAGGTCCTTCTTCCAGATCAGCGGCGACGACGAGCCGGTCAGGTCGAAACGGCCCTCGGTGGCGGTGGCGGGTCGCGCCGCCAGCGCGGCGGTCGCGGCGCCGGCAGCGCCGAGCTTGAGCAGATCTCTGCGGGTCACCGGCATGTGGGAGGTCATTCGCGGTCCCCTTCACCTGGAAGTGAATTCTTGATCAACCCCATTTCAACCTGGGAGTCCGTTCTTGATCAACACCATGGTCCGGGGTGACGGTGCTGATTTGGAGATTCCGGCACCGCCCTGGTACCGTTCGGGCCATGTTGATCAGTCGATTTTGGCGCTATGTGCCGGCTCCGGGTGGGGCCCAGAGTCACATGCGCTGACTTACTGATCATCCGGAGCCACGAAGCAGAGACGACCCGTCTCTGCTTTTCGTCATTTAGGCGGTCGGTTCCGGAGATCTGGGCGTGGGCCGTACCGCCGTCGAGCACGAGGGACACGACCCATGACCGTAACCAGCGATCTGCGCATCACCTCGTTCGAGGCGCTGCCGACGCCGACAGAGGTGCGCACGGAACAACCGCTGGGCGAGGAACGCGCCGCGCTGGTGGCCGCCAGCCGCCGCGCCGCCCGCGAGGTGCTGACCGGCGCTGACGACCGGCTGCTGCTCGTCATCGGGCCGTGCTCGGTGCACGACCCGGAGGCGGCGCTCGACTACGCCCGCCGCCTGTCCGAGGCCACCAGGGACATGGACGACGCCCTGCTCGTGGTCATGCGCGTCTACTTCGAGAAGCCGCGTACCACGATCGGCTGGAAGGGGCTCATCAACGACCCCGACATCGACGGCGGCCACGACGTGCGGCGCGGCCTGCGCACGGCGCGTACGGTGCTGCTCGACGTGCTGAGCCTCGGCCTGCCGGTCGGCTGCGAGTTCCTTGAGCCCACCAGCCCGCAGTACATCGCCGACGCCGTCACCTGGGGCGCGATCGGCGCCCGTACGCCGGAGAGCCAGGTGCACCGGCAGCTCACCTCGGGCCTGTCGATGCCCGTCGGGTTCAAGAACGCCACGGACGGCGACGTGCAGGTGGCGATCGACGGCGTGCAGGCCTCCTCCCACCCGCAGGTCTTCTTCGGCATCGACGACGACGGCCGCGCCGCGGTGGTCGGCACCACCGGCAACCCCGACTGCCACATCATCCTGCGCGGCGGTCGCGGCGGCCCCAACTACGACGCCGGCTCGGTCCGCGACGCCCTCACCCTGCTGGCCAAGGCCGATCGCCCGAAGCGGCTGGTCGTGGATGCCAGCCACGGCAACAGCGGCAAGAACCACGTCCGGCAGGCCGAGGTCGTCAGGGAGGTGGCCGCGCGCATCGCCGACGGCGACACCGGGATCGCCGGGCTGATGGTGGAGAGCTTCATCGTGCCCGGCCGGCAGGAGCCCGGCCCGCGCGAGACCCTGACCTACGGGCAGAGCATCACCGACGCGTGCGTGGGCTGGGACGAGACGGAACGCCTGCTCGACGTCCTGGCCGAAGCCGTACGCGCCCGCCGCGCGAACGCCGGTTGAAGCTGTTCTCGCTCGTCAGCGATGCCGCAGAAGGGCCGCGGCCTCGATCGCGGCCCGGTGGTAGGGAGGCAGGTCAGGTCGTCGCCGGTCCAGTAGACCTCGACCCGCGGATCGCTCTCGCCGAGCTGCTCCGCCTCGGTCCGGCCCTCCAGCGCCGCCTCCCAGGCCGGCCCGCCCGGATCCACCTCCACCAGGAAGACCCGGCGCGGTTCTGGTGAGTCGTCGCGCCAGGCCCGCCGTACCGCGACGACGCCGGGACGCTCGCTCAGCGCGTCCACCACGAGCTGATCGGTGAGCACGGGCGACCATGTCCGCCGCCAGCGCGTTCGCCTCGACGCGCGGTCGGGCGACCGGGTCGGGATCGACGACCCCGGCCGCTCTCCGGTTGCGGCCAGAGGCGGTCCACGGTCTCGCGCACCACCGGGTGCTGGGTCTCCGAGAAGCCGGCGACGTCCCTGGCGTTCGCGGCGTAGCGGGACTCTTGCGGGAACATGCCGTCGGGCAGGATCTCCCGCCACAGCGTGGCCAGATTGGGCCTGGCAGCATGCAGCCCATGAGCGCGCCCAGGAACCGATCGACCGTCGCTCGGAACACATCCGTCACCACTGCATCGTCCGCCTCCTGAGACACCACGTTAGATAAAGGTGAAGAGTTTTCACATAGGCGATCGGCTGAGGTGATGACCTCGCGCTGGGGGATCCGCCGTACGCGTCCGCCGCGCGGTCGCCGGCCGGCCGCGCCCGAGCACGTCGGCCGGCCTGACGCGCTCGGGAACGAGCGCCAGGTCCACATCTCCGCGCAGGTCAAGACGTGGTGGAGCGCTCCGCTTCGACCCAGTTGCGTATGGCGGGGGCGTAGCCATCCGGCTTGTCCCCGACCTTGGCGCCCGGGTTGACCAGCAGGCTCTGGTAGCCGCTGGTGAACATCCGGTAGACCGAACGAGCCGGCTCCGCGCTCGCCTGGTCGAGCTCTGCCCGCAGGTCGGCGGGCAGCTCGAAGTCGAGCGCGGCCAGGTTGGCGTCGAGCTGCGCCGCGCTGCCCGCGCCGACGATCGCCGCGGCGATGCCGGGCTGGGTGGCGACCCAGTTGAGCGCGACCTGGGCCATCGGCACGCCCAGCTTCCCGGCCACGCTCTCGACCGCCGCCAGGACCCCCCACTCCCGCTCGGACCACTCCGGCCCCTCGCCGCTGAGCCGGCCAGGCCCGGCCAGCCCTCGGCCGGTGGGCCGGTACTTGCCGGTGAGGAATCCGCCGGCGAGCGGGCTCCACGCGGTGACGCCGAGCCCCAGCGCCTGTCCCATGGGGACGTGTTCGTGCTCGATCTCCCTGTCGACGAGGGAGTAGGGCAGTTGCAGGCTGACCATGGGTTCGAGGGCGTGGGCCTCGGCGTAGGTCTGGGCGCGGGCGGCGTACCAGCTGGGCACATCTGACAGGCCCGCGTGGCGGATCTTCCCGGCCCGGACGAGGTCGTCGAAGGTGCGCACGACCTCCTCGACCGGGGTGATGCGGTCCCAGGTGTGCAGCAGGAACAGGTCGATGTGGTCGGTGCGCAGGCGGCGCAGTGACTCCTCGACTGCCCTGATCAGGTGTTTGCGGCCGTTGCCGCCCGCGTTCGGATCGCCGGGATCGACGCTGTTGGTGTACTTCGTGGTCAGCACCACCCGGTCGCGCACGCCGGCTTCGGCGATGAGCCGGCCGAGGATGGCCTCGCTCTCGCCCGCCGTGTAGAAGTCGGCGGTGTCGATGAGGTTGCCGCCGGCCTCGAGGTAGCGGCGGAAGATCGGACGGGCCTCCTCCTCGGTCTTGCCGTAGGCGGCGTGGTAGCCGCCGGTGCCGAAGTTCATCGTGCCCAGCGCCAGCGGGCTGACCCGCAGCCCGGAGCGTCCGAGCAGGTAGTAGCGGTCCATGGACATGGCGGTGCCTCTCTTTCCGATGTGGTGCGTTCAGCCTGCACATCAGAAAATGGACTGGCAAGTCCAGAAATGGCCGATCAGGTGACCAGGCGGCGGACGGCCTCCACGACCGCGGCGCGGTGCTGCCGCACGTCCTGGCCGGTGGCGGCGACCGGACTGGTCGGCATCCAGGCGTTGGTGAGGGCCAGGGTGAAGGCCAGCAGGTCCTCAGGGGTGAAGGCGGCGGGCACACGCCCCTCGGCCTGGGCGTGCGCGATCGACTCCGTCTTCTGCCGCATCGACGCGCGCAGCCCCTCGGTCTCGTGGCCGGTGCCCGAGCGTTCGAGGCGGTGCCAGGTGGCCAGGCGGAGCTGGTCGGGATTGGCGAGCAGGTAGTCGAACAGGCGGCCCGCGTAGCCCGGCAGGTCGTCGGCGGTGAAGGGCACCTGGTCGAGCACGCGGGACACATGGGCGTCCATGACCGCGTCGAACAGCTGCTCCTTGTTGCCGAAGTGGGTGTAGATCAGCGCCTTGTTGGCGTTGGCGGCGGCGCCGATGCGGTCGACGCGGGCGCCGGCGATGCCGTGGGCGGCGAACTCCGCCGTGGCCGCCTGGAGCAGGCGCGCTCTGGTCGCCTCGGCGTCGCGGGTCTTGGCGGGCCGGGGTTGCTGCGACATGCCCTCAGTTTATGGCAACTAACCGTTTATTTGACAACTTGGTTCGCGCGACGCAGTATATAAATGACTGTTTAGTTACAACTGGAAGCAGGAACTCCCATGAGCAAGGTCTGGCTCATCACCGGCGGGTCGCGCGGCTTCGGGCTGGCGCTCGCGCGGGCCGTACTAGACGGCGGGCAGAGCGCCGTCGTCACCGCCCGCCGCCCCGAGCAGCTCGACGACCTCGTCCGTCAGTACGGCGACCGCGTCCGCACCACGGCCCTCGACGTCACCGACGCCGCGGCGGCCGAGGCCGCGGTGCGGCTGGCGCTCGACGCGTTCGGCCGGCTCGACGTCGTCGTCAACAACGCCGGCTACGCCACCAGCGCCCCCATCGAGGAGATGCCGGACGAGGAGTTCCGCGCCCAGATGGAGGCGAACTTCTACGGCGTGCTCAACGTGACCAGGGCCGCCCTGCCGGCCCTTCGGAAGCAGCGCTCCGGGCACTTCATCCAGTTCTCCTCCATCGGCGGGCGCGTGGGCGGATCGCCCGGCCTGGCCGCCTACCAGAGCGCCAAGTTCGCCGTCGAAGGCTTCTCCGAGGTGCTCAACGCCGAGCTGAAGCCGCTGGGTGTCAAGGTCACCATCATCGAACCCGGCGGATTCCGTACGGACTGGGGTGGTTCATCCATGACCGCCCTGCCGGTCGGCGAGGACTACGAGGCCACGGTCGGCGAGATGAACCGCTACCGCGAAAGCACCGTCGCGACCTGGCGCGGCGATCCGGTCCGGGCCGCGCGGATCATCACGGACCTCGCCGAACTGGCCGAGCCCCCGCTGCGGCTGCTGCTCGGCGCGCAGGCGGTTGAGATGGCGGAAACCTCCTCCAGGGCCCGCGCCGCCGAGGCCGAACGCTGGGCCGAGGTCAGCCGCTCGGCCGACTTCCCGCCGGGTGAGTAGTATGGACCGCTAAATCCAGTTTTGTGAGGAATGATGCCCACGCTGACCCGCAAGGGCGCCGCGACCAGGCAGCGCATCCTCGAAGGCGCGGCCGCCCACATCCGGGAGTTCGGCGTGGCCGCCACGACCCTCGACGACGTGCTGAGCCGGACGGCGACCAGCAAGAGCCAGCTGTTCCACTACTTCCCCGACGGGCGGGAGGAGCTGCTGCTGGCCGTGGCCCGGTTCGAGGCCACCCGCGTGCTGGAGGACCAGCAGCCCCAGCTGGGCTACCTCACCTCCTGGCCGGCGTGGCAGGAGTGGCGGGACAAGGTCGTCGAACGTTACCGTCGGCAGGGCCGCCATTGCCCGCTCAACACGGTCATGTCCTACCTGGGCAACACCACGCCCGCCGCCCAGGCCGTGGTCTCCGAGCTGATGAACCGGTGGCAGAGGGAGATCGGCGCCGGCGTGCGGCACATGCAGGCCGTGGGCGAGATCGACGCCGGCCTCGACCCCGACCGCGCGGCGGCGGCCGTGCTGGCCTGCATCCAGGGCGGGGTGCTGCTCCAGCTGTCCACCGGCGAGATCACGCACCTGGAGGCCGCGCTCGACATGGCCATCGCCCATCTCCGAGGCCCGGCCGCAGCCTGAGCATGGGGGTACTCATGCCCGCTCCGCCTCTCGCCCTCATCGTGGGGAAACCGGCGTATTCGACGGTCGAGGAGGGGTCCCATGATCAGGGACGGACGATACGAGGGACAGAGCGGCGACCTCTCGGTCACGCTGCGGGTGGACGCGGACGGCTCGGGCGTGATCAGCGCGGACGTGTTCCGCACGGAGGGACGGCGCTACCTGGCGTCGGCGCGCACCGCGCCGGGGGCCAAGGTGGCGCTCGACGACGGGAGGTGGCCGGCCGTCTGGCAGGCGAGCCCCGCGAACAAGACGACGGGCTCGCTGGCCCTGGACTCGGCTCCGGACGGCACGGTGTCGGCCACGTTGGTCCTCGACGCCCCGCTGAACGGGCTGCCCGCGCGGACCGACGTGATCGTCCCCGTCGAGCACCAGGACGACGCGCTGCGCCCGCTCGGCCTGGAGATCGAGCTGGAGCAGGGCATCCCCGCGCCGAGCCCGGTGGTCGTCGAGGGCATCGAGCGCACGGTCGACGGGTGCCTGCGGGCCGCCGGCTTCGCGGTCGAGGAGATCGGACGGCAGAGCCCGATCCCCGCCGGGATCGCCGGCGCCTGGGACGACTCGCTGCTCTACACCATGCTGAGCGACCTCATGCTCATCACGGGCGACGCCTCGCTCCGGGGCCGGGCGTGGGAGCTGCACCTGCTCCTGCTGTCGCGGGCGGCCATCCCCGGGCTGGCCGGGATCATGTTCGACGCCGACGGCCTGCTCCAGCGGCAGGGCGCGGCCGTCTTCACCTCCGGCTTCACGGGGGCGTCCAGGGACCAGCGGATCATCAGGACGATCGTCCACGAACTGGGTCACGCGCTCAACCTCGCCCACCGCTTCGAGCGCGCTGTGGGCCGGGCCGACTCGACCTCGTTCATGAACTACGACTGGCGTTACCTGGGCGGCGGGCACGAGGCGGACTACTGGCGGAACTTCGCGTTCACCTTCGACGCCGACGAGCTGGCCTTCCTCCGGCACGGGCCGCTGACGTCGCTGATCCCGGGCGGCGAGCCGTTCCACTCGGTGCGGTACTGGGCCGACGGGGCCGGCGGGCACTCGCCGTACGCGCCGGAGATCCCGTTCGACGGATACCGGCTGGCGCTCACCGCGCCCGAGGCGGGGCCGGTCTTCGCCTTCGGGCAGCCCGTCTTCCTCAAGGTCACCCTGGAGAACAGGACCGCCACGGATCTGCAGGTCGAGCGCTGGGTGCTGGACCCGAAGGCGGGCCCGCTGGAGCTCCTGGTACGCCGCCGTGGCGCTCCCCAGGACGAGACGGCCGCGTTCACCCCGATCGCCCAGCGCTGCATGGCCGCCATGGACGCCGAAGCCACGCTCACCCTGCCGCCCGGCGCGTCACTCAGCAACAACGTCAACCTCACCTTCGGCTCGGCCGGCTTCACCTTCGCCGAACCCGGCGAATACGACATCACCCCGGTCCTCGCCATCCCGGGCCGCGATCCGGCGGGCGAGCCCGTCCAGTGGCTGGTCTCGGGCGAGCCGCTGCGCGTCCGCGTCGCTCCGCCGCTGGGCGTGGCCGGGGAACGTGACGCCGAGGTGCTGGGGCGGGCGGACGTCGGCGCGTGGTTCGCCCTCGGCGGCAGCGACGCGCTCGGAAAGGCGAAGCGGGACCTGGAGGAGGTACGCGAGCGCCGCCAGGCCGAGGCGGGGACGGCGGACCCGGTCGTCGCGGCGACCACCAGGACCGCCGCGCTCGACGCCGCCCGGCTCTCGATCCGGCTCACGGACCACGAGTTCGTCCGCCACGACGGCGACCCGGAGCGGGCCGCGCGGCTGCTGGGCGGCCTGGGCGCGGAGGCGTTGCGCACCTTCGACCCCTACACCGCCCAGCAGACGGCCGCCCTCGCCGACCGCTACCGCGACGCGGCGGAGCGGTAGCGGCCTCGCGTCAACGTTCCTGAGAACGCGCCGCCGGCGCAGACCCCGCACCGGCGGCGTTCCTGACCAGCACAGGCTTGATCACCGTGAGCTGGGCGACGGCCAGGAGCAGGCAGGTGAACGCCAGGCCGCTCCACAACCCCGCAGGTCCGGCGCGGTCGAGCAGTTGGGTGCTGCACAAAGGGGCCACGACGGTGGCGATGCCCCAGGACGTGCCGAAGACCGACAGGTAGCGACCGCGGGCGTGGTCGGGCGCGATGCCGGCCACCAGCGCGTAACTGCGCCCGAACATCAGCACGTCCCCGACGCTCCAGACCACGGTGGCGGCGAGATGGCCGGGCAGGCCGTCCGAAGCGGCGTAACCGGCGAGGCCGGCGGCGAGCAGCAGGTAGCCGCAGGTCATCGCCGCGTGGTGGGACAGCGCCGCCGTCCGGCGCAGCAGCGGCTGGCAGAGCACCATGACGACGGCCGACAGCGCCGACAGCAGCCCGGCGTCGGCTGCTTCAAGCCCGCGCCGGGTGAGCGCCAGCGGCAACGCCATCACGACCTGCATGTAGATCAGCGCGAAGAACGTCCCGGACGCCAGGAGCACCAGCAACGACCGATCCCGCCACACCGCCCCCGCGTCCTCGGCCTTAGGTGAGGAGGCGCTGCGCCGGACGGGTGGGTCGGCGGGCAGGACGAGGCGGATCACGACGGCGCAGGCCAGGCAGGTGACGGCGTCCACGACGAAGAGCCAGCGCAGGTCCCAGCGCCCCAGCCCGGCCGCGATCAGCCCGGCTCCCATGCCGCCCACCGCCAGCGCCGTGTTGAACAGGCTGAACGCCTGCGCCCGCCGCTCCGGCCGTACGGCGTCGGCGATCATCGCCTGGGACGGCGGCTCGTAGATCTCGAAGACCAGCCCGAGCAGGACGGCGAAGACGGCCACCATCGCCACGGACCCGGACACCGCGATGCCCGCCTGCGCCAGGGCACATCCGGCCAGCCCGGCCACGATCGTGCGGCGCCGGCCGAACCGGTCGGCCAGGACGCCGCCGAGCAGCCGGGACGGGATGGTGGCCACGCCGAAGGCGGCGGAGACCAGGCCGGCGGTCACCGTGTCCGCCCCGAAGCCGGTGGTGATCAGCACGGTGAGGAAGCCCAGGGAGAAGGCGCCCAGCCGGTTGATCGCCCGGGCCAGGACGAGCCACCACACGGTACGCGGGAAGCCCAGGGCCGGCATGCCGCACTCCTCCTCGCGTGACCAACGAAACTGCTAACGTTGGTCACGGACCTTACGACGCTAGGGGTGACCGGTCAAGTGATGTTCGATAGTCACGTGGCGATCCTGCTCGACACCGCGGCGGGGCTCGTGAACGTGCTGACCGACGGCGGCGACCGCGGCCGGCCCTACACGGCGCCCAGGGCGGACGCGCTGCCCGAGGCGATCGCCGCCGTGCTGCCGGGGGAGCCGGCGGTCTCGATGGAGGAGGCCCTCTACCTGGCCGGCACCACGCTCAAGGTCCGGCGCGTCTTCGAGGCCATGGACGGCCGGCGCGACGACGAGGCGGCCGAGATCGTCAACGCGCTCGTCATCAGCACGGGCGCGCGCCCCCAGCTCAACCGGGTGCCCGGGGAGCCCTGGCAGGTCCACTTCCACGGGGCCGACGACACGCTGTCGGTGGGGTGGAGCGCGGGCTTCGCCTCCGCGCTGACGCTGGCCATCGGCAGCGACCTCGGCGGGCGGCTCGGCGTCTGCCAGGCCAAGGGGTGCGACCGTGTGTACGTGGACGCCTCCCGCAACGCGGTGCGCCAGTTCTGCTCCCGCTCCTGCCAGAGCCGGACGAAGGCGGCCGCCTTCCGCGCCCGCTCGGCCACCCGTCCGCCGGCCTGACCCGCTCCGGTCCGCCGGCCCGCTTGACGCGCCCGTCCGGCGCCCTGACGTGCTCGTCCCCGCCGATGTTTGGTTTCGGGTGGAGAGGGACGAGACAATTCGTTCATGTCGCCGTACGCACCACTCAAACCAGAGGACCCCAAGCGGCTCGCGGACTACGAGCTTCTGGGCAGGCTGGGAGAGGGCGGACAGGGGGTCGTTTACCTGGCGGCGGCCGAGCCGGACCAGCAGGTGGCGATCAAGTTATTGCGTCCCGAGGTGTCGTTCGATCCCGACATCGTCCAGCGGTTCCTGCGTGAGGCCAGGGTGGCCGAGCGGGTGGCCGCGTTCTGCACCGCCCAGGTCCTGAGCACCGGCGTCGAGGCCGGGCGGCCGTTCATCGTCAGCGAGTACATCGAGGGCCCGTCGCTCCGGCAGGTGATCGAGAAGGACGGGCCGAGGAGCGGCGGCGGCCTGCACCGGCTGGCCGTCAGCACGCTCACCGCCCTGGCGGCCATCCACCAGGCCGGCATCGTGCACCGCGACTTCAAGCCGTCCAACGTGATCATCGGCACCGACGGGCCGAGGGTGGTCGACTTCGGCATCGCCCGCGCCCTCGACGCCACGTCGACGCTCACCTCGTCCGTGCTGGGCACGCCCGCGTACATGTCGCCCGAGCAGTTCCTCGGGCAGCCGGTGGAACCGGCGGCCGACCTGTTCTCCTGGGCCTCCACCATGGTCTACGCCGCCACCGGGCGGCCGCCGTTCGGCGACGACAGCGTGCCGGCCGTGCTGGCCAGGGTGCTCTACAACCCGCCGAACGTGCCCGACTTCGACAACCCGCTGCGCGAGGTGGTGATCGACTGCCTGCACAAGGATCCGGCCTGCCGGCCCACCCTCGACCAGGCGACCCGCCGCCTGCTGCAGGGCCCGGCCACGGCCTCCCGGCCCGCGCGGACGGGCCACACCTCCCCACCGCGCCCGGCGAGCACCACAGGATCCGCCCCCACCCAGCCGCCGCCGGAGTCGCCGGTCACCCTGCCGCCGTCCGCTTCGCCCCCGTTCGTCTTCCCGCAGGCCGCCTCGCCGCCGGCCGCCTCGCCGCCGGCCGCCTCGCCGCAGGCTGCCTCGCCGCCGGCCGGTGCGTCGCCGTCCACCTCGCTGTCGTCGTTGTGGCGCACCACCGCCTGGCGCCGGCGCAGGAAGAGCGTGCTGGCCGCGCTGTCGGCGGCGGCCCTGGTCACGATCGGCGTGACCGTCCCCTGGAGCCGCCTGGGCCCGACGAACGCCTCGTCCACGCCCCCGCCGACGCGGCCGTCCGCCTCGGTGCAGCTTCCCCCTGGGCGGCTCCTGCCGGGCACGAAGACCACTGTGTACGACTACCCGGACCAGCCCGTCGAGCTGACCAGCTACCAGCTTGACGTCACCGACGACGACGTCAGGGTCTACCTGCCGACCACGGCCGGGGTTTTCAACTACCACTCCGAGCTCATCGAGGGTCTCGTCTCGCCCGACGGCCGTTACGTGGCGACCAGGAAGTCGACGTACGAGGACGACGGCTACGACTCCGTCACCGTCATGGAGCGCGGCACCGGGCTCAGGTTCACCGTCAAGAGCGTGAAGGAACCGCAGGTGGGGACGTTGGTGGGGTGGTCGCGGGACAGCTCGCGCATCCTGCTCAACCTGAGCACGACCAAGAACGACGAGACGCTCTACTCCGGGTTCGCCATCATCGACGTCGCGAAGAAGTCCATCAAGAAGGTCGAGCCGACCGACGAGTTCACCGCCACCTCGGCCTTCACTTGGGACAACAAGGACCGGGGTGTGGTGAACGAGCGCAAGAACGTCATCCGCTTCTTCGACGCGGACGGCACCATGGACCACGCCCTGCTCGGCGTCGGCGCCCGTACCGAGAAGATCTGGGATGACTTCTCACCCAACGGGGCCGTCGTGCTCACCGACTGCCCGACCGGCGGCTACTGCATCTCGGACGTGGTGACGGGGAAGACCCTGCACGAGTTCAGGACGGAGTGCCAGGATCTGCTCGGCTGGTACGACGACGCCCACCTCTACTGCTACGCCAAGGTGCAGCAGAAGGGGACGATCCAGGTCATCGACTTCAAGGGGCAGTTCGTCCGCAAGCTCGCGGACACCGACGACTACCCCCGGCTCACCCTGACCTACACCCAGAAGACGACGTGAGCCGGAGGTCCGCGCCGGCCGCCCTCAGGACTCCTCGGCCAGACCCAGGTACATCACCCTCGGGTTCGACGGGTTGAACGCGATCGAGGTGACCCGGTCGTGGGGGTTGTGGTTGGTCGTGACCCGGCCGCGCAGCGCGTCGTACCGGTAGATGTCGGTGCCGAGGTTGGACCAGCCGGTGCCCCACGCGAAGTAGAGCACGCCCGGGTTCGTCGGGTGCGCGGCGAGAAGCGGGCCGTTGGGCAGGGTGATCCCGTCGCCCTGGTCGACGACCGGGGTGAAGCGGCGGCCGCCGTCGAACGAGCGGTAGATGTGGCGGCCGCCGGACGGCGCGTGCTCGTCGTTCTCCGCCAGGTTCAGCCCCATCGCGTACACGACGTTCGGCGCGGCGGGCGAGATCGTCGCGCTGAACACGTTGACCCTGGTGCCGGTCTTGCTCAGGCCGGTGGCGGCGCGCCAGCTCCGCCCGCCGTCGTAGGTCACGCGGGCGCCGTCGCTCGCCACGCCCAGCAGCACGTGGTTCAGGTTGTGCGGGTCGAACGCCGCCGTGTAGATCATCAGCAGCTCGCTCTCGGGGAAGGCGCGCCTGCCCACGGGCTTCCAGGTGCGTCCGCCGTCACGCGATTCGTGCAGCTGCCCGTCGCCGTCCGCGACCCGCAGCCGGTCGCCGCGCAGCGAGTCGGTGCCGAGCCCGGCGACCTCGTCCGCCGGTGAGGTGAGCGGCGTGATGCCGTCCGGCGTGACCAGCGACAGGTTGCCGTCCTGGTCCCAGGCGTAGGCCCGGCCGCCGCGGGCCGCCGTCAGCGTGAGGTTGGCGCCCTGCACCTCGCCCACCCGCGTCCAGGTGCAACCGGCGTCCTTCGAGGCCAGCAGCACGTTGTTCGACATGGCCAGCAAGTGGTCAGGACGGTCGAGCGCGACCAGCCCGCGGGTGTAGACGACGGGCCGCGGCGTCTGGCTGGTGGGCGCGAGCGTCCTGCCCTCGTCACGGGTGAAGGTCACCGTCCCGTCGCCGGTGACCGTCGCGCAACGCGGCTGGTGCCAGCGGCCGAAACCGTCAAGGCCCGCCGCCGCCGCCGGATCTCCGGCGGCCGGGGCCGGCATCGCCGGGTCTCCGGTGGCGGCGGGGGGGAGCGGCGGCGGCCGGAGTCGCCGCCGACAGGACCGCGAACGCGGCCGCGACTCCCAAGGTGATCATCTTTCGCACGACTGCCTCCATGACAGGCTCAAACGGGAACATCCCGTCGTCCGTCCTACCGGGCGGAGAATCGCCTAGGCTAGGCAAAGCACTGGCAGATTTGTGACATTTCATGAAGAGGACACAGAGAGAGACCGTGAACGCCGACGACAACGCACTCTCGGCCGTCGGCGTTGACGCCGACGACGAGCGCGTCTACCGAGACCTGCTCCGCCGTCCGCGCGCGACCCTGCCCGAGCTGGCCGAGCACACCGGCCGCACCACCGTGGCCCTGCGCAGGGCCTTCACCCGGCTGGAGGCGCTCGGGCTGGTCAGCCGCATGGCGGGCCGCCCGGCCCGGTTCCTCGCGACCAGGCCCGACGTCGCGGTGGCCGCCCTCATCTCACGCAGGGAGGAAGGGCTGGCCCAGGCCCGGCTGGCCTCGATCGCGCTGCTCGCCGAGACGCCGCGGACGGAGAACCAGTCGCCGGAGGAGCTCGTCGAGGTCGTCCAGGGCCAGGCGGCCGTGGTGCAGCGCTTCACCCAGCTGCAGCAGACCGCGACCGAGGAGCTCCTGGTGCTGGACCGTCCTCCTTACGCACAGAATCCCACCGAGCAGAACGCCGAGGAGATGAACCGGCTCGCGCACGGCGTGCTCGTGCGCGGCATCTACGACGTCTCCGCGCTGGAGGTCCCCGGCAAGCTGCGCCTGGCCCAGGAGGCGGCGGCGGCCGGCGAGCAGGCCAGGATCAGCCCCGAGGTGCCGATGAAGCTGGCCATCGCCGACCGCAAGAGCGCGATCCTGCCGCTGAGCACCACCGAGCCCGCGCACGCCGACAGTGCGGTCATCGTGCACTCCTCCACGCTGCTCGACGCCCTGGTCGCGCTCTTCGAGATGTTGTGGCGCGCGGCACTGCCGCTGCCGTCGACCCCGTCCACCGGGCATCCCGAGCTGCCCGACCCCGAGCTCTTCACCCTGCTCGCCGCGGGGCTCAAGGACGAGGCGGTGGCGCGGCAGCTCGGGGTGAGCCTGCGTACGATCCACCGGCGGGTCAGCGAGCTGATGGATCTGCTCGGCGCGCGCACCCGCTTCCAGGCCGGCCTGCTCGCCGCCCGCCGCGGCTGGCCCGACTCGGCCTGATGTCCGGCATGTCTTTTATGTTGGGGAGATGAGCGCTTCTGAGATCCGTACGGTGACGACCGAGGCCGAGCTGCGGGAGATCGTCGCGGCGCCCCCGCAGCCCATCTGGGACAAGGACATCGCCAGGATCGACGAGCACGCGCGCACGATCATCGCCCACTCGCCCTTCCTGCTGCTGGCCACCGCCGACGAGAACGGCACCTGCGACGTCTCGCCGCGTGGTGACCCCGCCGGGTCGGTGCTGGTCCTCGACGATCACCGGCTGGCGATCGCCGACCGCCCCGGCAACCACCGCCTCGACGGCCTGCGCAACGTGCTCACCAACCCCCAGGTGGGGCTGCTGTTCATCGTGCCGGGGATGAACGAGACCCTGCGGGTGAACGGGCGCGCCACGCTCGTCTCCGACGCGCCGTTCTTCGACGACCTGGTGGTCAAGGGCAAGCGGCCCCGGCTCGCGCTGCTCGTCGAGGTCGAAGAGCTCTACATGCACTGCGCCAAGGCGTTCCTGCGCTCGTCGCTGTGGCAGCCGGACACCTGGCCCGACCGCAAGAGCCTGCCCACGCTCGGCCGCATCGCCAAGGACCACCTCGGCATCAAGGAGCTGTCCGCCGAGGCGCTCGACGAGGGGCTCGACCGCGACGCCGAGCAGAACCGGTACTGAGACCGGTCAGGGGGAGGCGGCGACGTGGACGCGGTCGGAGGCGCCGTCGGACAGGAACGACGCCATCGACCGCCCCTCCTCGGCCACCGCGTCCCGCTCCTCGCGGGAGAGCCGGCCCAGCGGGGTGACGGTCACGGTGTCGTCCGCGACGGTCCAGGTCGCGGCCACCCGGCCGTCGACCAGCGCGACGCGGGCGCCGCTGACCGACAGGTTGCGGTGGGCGTCGTCGATGATCCGGCCGCGGTCCTGGTAGCCGAGGATCGCGTTGTCGAAGGCGGGCAGGAACCGTACCGGGGCGGGCGTGTCGGGGTCGGGGCGCGGGGCGTCGGGCAGGTCGAGCAGCTCCCTGCCGCGCTCGTCGCGGAAGGAGACCAGCTCATCGCGTACGGCGGCCACCGCGGCCGGCAGTCCGGCCAGGCCGGACCAGGCGCGCAGGTCGGCCGTGGCGGCGGGCCCGTACGCGGCCAGATAGCGCCGCACCAGCTCCTGCCCGACCGGGTCCGAGCCGTCCTGGGCCGGCGGGGCCGGCTCGCGCCCCAGCCAGGCGGAGAGCGGGACATGACGCACCCCCGCCTTGGTACGCCACAGCCCGCGCGGCGGCAACTGCACCATCGGGATGAGGGCGGCGGTCAGCATCTCGCCCAGCGGGCGCGGCCCCGCCGCCGGCCAGCGTCCGGCCACCGCCCGCGCCAGGTCGCCCATCGAGCGGGGCTCGCCGTCGGCCATGACCGCCAGGCCCGCCGCGGCCAGCTCGTCGAGGTCCACCCCGGCCAGCTCGCGGCGGTAGGTCCCGAGGACCCGCTGGCGCAGCATGCCGTCGTGCCGCGCCCGCCAGGCCACGACGTCGTCGGCCGTGAGGAGGTGCATCGTACGGCGCATGAGGACGGTGCGCACCACGCGGCGTCCCGTCAGCAGGTCCGAGAGCGCCGCCGGGTCGAACGCGCGCAGCCGCGACCAGAGCCCGGCGAACGGCTCCTGCGGCTCCTGCGCCTGCAGCCCGCACAGGTGCGCGACGGCGTCGAGGACCGGCAGATCGGCGCGATCGAGCAGTAACTGCCGGGCGAGCGTCGCGCGGTTGAGCGCCCGGGTGCCGAGGACGGTCATGCGCGTGCCCGGAGGTCGAGGAGCCGCGTGGTCATGGTGGTGGTTCCTTCCGGTATCTGGCCGATATCTGGGTGGGTTCAGCCGTGGTAGGTGCTCGTGACGTTGACCGCCCAGACCACGCCGAAACGATCCTTGAGCATCCCGTAGAGCGGCGCCCACGGCGAGGGCTCCAGCGGCTGCACGATCTCCGCCCCGGCGGAGAGCCGCTCCCAGTACGCGGTGATCTCCTCCGCGTCCTCGCTCGACAGCGAGACGAAGAAGGAGTTCTCGCCCCGCTCGTACGGCATGCCCGCGGGCACGTCGTACGCCATCACGTGGAAGCCGTTGTCGCCGGCGACCTGGCCCCACATCACGTGGTCGGCGTCGGCAGGGTCCGAGGCGGTGCCCGCGTCCTTGTACGTGACGACGCCGAGGTCACCGCCGAACACCGACCGGTAGAACTCCAGCGCCGCCCGGGCCTCGCCACGGAAGTTCACATGAAGAACGGATTTGACCGACATATCGCTACTCCTGATTCTGCGGTGGACGCCGGGATGGCGCCCGAGATGAATGCTCACAGGAGTAGCGGCCAGGTTGTGGCCTCTACTTGCGGCAGGATGGAATTCGTGCCGAAAACCTCAGCGCGCCTGCTGGCCCTGCTCTCCCTGCTCCAGACCCGCCGGGACTGGCCGGGGGCGCTGCTCGCCGAGCGGCTGGACATCAGCCCGCGCACCGTGCGCCGCGACGTCGACCGCCTGCGCGAGCTCGGCTACCCCATCGTGGCCTTCAAGGGCCCCGACGGCGGCTACCGGCTGGAGGCCGGCACCGAGCTGCCCCCGCTGTTGTTCGACGACGAGCAGGCCGTCGCCCTGACCATCGCGCTCCAACTGGCCACCGGAACGGGCGCCGGCATCGAGGAGGCCGCGGCCCGCGCGCTGCACACCATCAGGCAGGTCATGCCCGCCCGGCTGCGGCACCGGATCGACACCTTCCAGGTCACCGCCGTCGACCGGCCGACCTCCCGGCCGGACGTCCAGGTGGACAGCGGCGTGCTCATGACCCTGGACGCCGGCGTCCACGCCCGCGAGGTACTGCGCTTCGACTACGCCGGCGCGTCCCCCGACGCCGGGCCGTCCCCGGACGCCGCCATCGACGCATCCCCCGACGACGGCGCGGCCTCCCGCGATGGCGCGGCCTCCGCCGGGGGCGAGCGATTCCCGCCGCGTCCGCCGCGTCCGCCGCGCCGGGTGCAGCCGCACCCCCTCGTCACCTGGGGCGGGCGCTGGTACCTCATCGCCTGGGACGTCGACCGCGCGGACTGGCGCACTTTCCGCGCCGACCGCATCACCCTCCGCACCCCCTCAGGCCCCCGCTTCACCCCGCGCGAGCTGCCGGGAGGCGACGTCGCCACGTACGTGACCAGCAAGTTCCGCGGCTCGGGCGGCACCGGCGACTGGCCGTGCCAGGGGGAGGTGATCCTCGGCCTGCCCGCGGCCGAAGTGTCCCGCTACGTCCGGGACGGGCTCGTCGAGGAGCTCGGCCCGGACCGCTGCCGGCTCGTCATGGGCTCGTGGTCGTGGCCCGCCCTGGTCGCCGCCGTCGGCAGGTTCGACGCCGACATCGAGGTGGTCGGCCCGTCCGAGCTCAGGGACGCGTTCGCCCGCCTGGCACGACGCTACGCAGGCGCCGCAGCCGGTCGGAACGTGCCAGCCGACGACCCGCCCCCTGCCCGGGCAGCTCGATGAAGCGGTGACTGACGACGGCGCAGGCGACCACCGCCGCCAGCAGCACCCAGAACCAGGTGATCCGCCAGCCGAGCGGCACGGGCGCCGGATCCGGGATGGACCGCCGCAGCACCTGGATCAGCAGCGGATGCAGCAGATAGACGGAATAGCTGATCAGCCCGAGACGCACGATGAGGGCCGGCCACGCGGACGACCGCAGCCTTCGGCCGATCAGGAACGTCAGCCACGCGGCGGCGACGGCGGTGGACCAGCTCCACCGAAACGCCACCGCCTGCTGGTGGGCCATGGACCAGCCGGGCCCGAACCACGCCGCCGCGCCGACGGACACGACCGGCACGAGCCCGATCACCCACCCGGCCACACCCCGCCTGACCTGCCCCTGGTCCAGCCGGTAGAGGGCCGTCCCCGCGAACATCGTGGCGACCACGGCCACGCTCTGCCAGGCGCCGATCCGGCTGTTGACGACCAGCAGCACGACGGCCACGGCGGCCACGGCGGCCGCGCCGCAGAGCCGTACGCGATGAGCCCCGGCGACGACCGCGGCCAGCCCCGCCACCATCACCCCGGTCACCACCAGCACCACGACGTCGGAGCCGAAGGCGCGCGACAGGGCGCCGGCCGGCAGCAGACCGCCGACGAGCACGCCCGCGACCGCGACGGCGAGCACGCCCGTCGTGCGCACCCGCCGCGCCCCGATCACGAAGATCGCCGTGACCAGCAGGTAGAACACCATCTCGTACGACAGCGTCCAGAACACGTTGACGACGCTGACCACCTGGAGGAAGTCCTGGAGCATGGTCAGGTGCGCCAGCCCGGCCAGCACCGGATGCTCGCCGAGTTGGGCGGGCAGCTCCGCGTAGACGGGGACGAGCGCGAACGCGGTGCCGATGACCGCGGCCACCATCCACAGCGGGTAGATGCGGAACACCCGGCCGATCCAGAACCCGGTGACGCTGCCCCGCCGTTCGAGCGAGGCGGGCACCACGTAGCCGCTGATGATGAAGAACAGCATGACGCCGTACTGGCCGAAGTCGAACCAGGGGCTGGCGCCCGAGCGGACCTCGGGAAAGAGGGGGTCGAGCAGGTGTTCGAAGAGTACGGCGAGCACGGCCAGCCCGCGCAGGGCGTCCAACCAGGTCTGCCGGCGAGCCGGCGGGGCCGCCTGGGCCGTCCTGGTCCGGTGTCCGGTCCGCAGCTCACCGCCGCCTTCGCGAGCGGCCAGGTCGATGGGCATCGTGTCAGGCTAGGTGGTCAACCTGAGCGAAACCTTGGAGTGTGCTCAGGCAGCATGAGTGGACACCCCTTGTCCGCCGGAAGGTGTTGTCAAGTTCACTGGTCAATCGCCGATTCGGGCCGGTTGACACGTGTCCGGCGGCTGTGGCTACATCGGGACGAGCGCGGATCTTCCCCGCCGGACCGGAGGTAGCGATGTCGCGAACGGCCGTACTCGAAGTGATCTCCCCTTCAGGCGAGTCACGTCGATACGACCTGACGGGCACGCAGTACACGATCGGCCGCGCGGTGGCCGACCACCGCCCCGACATCGTGCTCGGACCAGACCCGCAGGGCTGGATCAGCCGGTTGCACTGCATCCTCGACTACGAGCACGGCCGCTGGTGGGTGACCGACCACGCCCGCAACGGCACCCTCATCGAGCGCGACGACACCCCCGGCGGGCCGCGCCCGGTGAGCGGCCGCCAGATGCTGCACCACCAGGACCGCCTGCTGATCATCGGCGACATGGCCGACGGCGACGTCCCGCTGCACTGGCAGCTCGTCTACATCGACGCCGACGAGCGCACCCTGCCCGCGCGCCAGTGGTACACGACCACCACCCCCGCGCGGCTCGACCTGCCCGCGCCCCGGGCCAGGCTGCGTTACGACTGGGTGGCGAGCCGGGCGTACCGGGTGGACCAGTCGGGCGCCGAGACGCTCATCGAAGGGCTGCGCCCCAAGGGCCACCAGTTGCTGCGCTTCATGGTCGGACGGGGTCGCAGCCAGTCCTCAGACGAGGTCGCCTGCGACCACGCCGAGCTCATCACCGCGCTGTGGGGCCCGAGGGAGGACTGGCCGGTGGGCCGCACGTACGACAACTCGGACGTCGCGGCGGTCGTGTACGCGGTCCGCAAGTGCGTCGAGCCCGAGCCGGGCAACCCGGTCGTCCTGGAGACCGTCCCCACCCTCGGCTACCGCCTGCACATCTGGCACGCCCCGCCCAGGTGAGGGCGCGTCAGGCGTCGTGGCCGCCCTCCAGCTCGTCCAGGACGTCGTCCTCGCCGTTCGGCAGGTTCATCTTCTCTCCATGGGGGTGGGGGTCAGCTGGTACGGCTGATCGCGTGGACCAGGCGTACCGCGATCTGGCCGGAGGCGAACAGCCGGGCGAAACGTTCGCCCTGGTGAGCGGCCAGGCGGAAGGCGGGGTCGGTACGGTGGCGGCTGGCCACCACCTCGGCGACCTGCTCGGCCCGCCGCGTCCAGGACAGCGGCGCGTCGGTGGGCTGGTCGATCTGCTCGACGACCTCGAACCCGGCCCCGGTCAGCAGCCCGAGCAGCTCTCCGCCGGTGGGGAAGTGGTTGCCGTCAGGAGCGGGCAGGAACTGCGGGCCCCTGGCGAGCACCACCAGCAGCCCCAGGGAGGCCCCGGGGGTGAGCACCCGGCGGATCTCGGCGAGCATCGCCGCCTTCTCCCGCACGGTGCACAGCACTCCGAGGCACCAGGCCGCGTCCACCGACGCCGTACGGAGCGGGATGCGCCGTCCGTCGGCCGCGACGACCGGCAGCCCGAACAGCCGGACGGCGGCCCGGCCCGCGGCCGGCATCGGCTCCAGCAGGATCGGCGTCACCCCGAACCGCTCCGCCGCCCAGGCGGCCGGGCCGCCGGCTCCCGCGCCCACGTCCAGCAGCCTGATCCCCGGCGCGAGCTCGCACGCCTCGGCCAGCCAGGCCAGCGCGGCCGGGCTCGCGCTGCCGCGGCAGGCGGCGGGGATGGCGTGCCGCTCACCGAGCTGTTCGACGGCCTCCGCGGTCCAGCCGGGGACGTCGTCGAACTCGGCGGACATCGCCGATCCGATCACCACGCGCCTCCTGTGTCGTCGGGCAGGCGCTCAGGCGGGACGGGGAGCGCGGCGGTCCCTGCGCTGGGCCAGCTCCTCCTCGTCGACCAGGGCGAGCATCGGCTTGCCCGGCTCGCACAGCATGGTGACGGTGAACCGGAGCGGCACGTCGTCGCGGTTGTTGCCGTCCTGGTAGTGGATGACGTCGCCACCCGGCTCCCAGAACACCTCTCCGGCCTTGACCACCCGCTCGGGCTGGCCTTCCAGCTCGAACAGCATCTCGCCCTCCAGCACGTAGCCGAACGCGGGCCCCGTGTGGCGGTGCGGCGGCGTGCCAGGATCGCCGGGCGGGTACTCGATGACGATGGTCATGGCGTGCGCCCCGGCCGGGATGAACGGGGGTTCGGCCTCCTGCAGCACGGTCAGCGCCGTCTGCCAGGCGGTCGAGCGCGGTTCGCGCGTCTGCGATGTTCTGTCGGACATGAGGTTCACCTTTCGTGGGCCGCTACGAGCCGGTCGGCTCGTGGCGGAGGTCGTACGAACCGGTTTGTTCGTACGGCGGTCGGAGGGCCGGTGGCGCGGCGCGTGCGTCGCACCCGGGCGCCTCAGCGGCCGTCGGCGTCGCGGCCGGGCCAGTCGGCGTAGCGGATCGAGCCGAGCGCCGCGCCGTCCTCCGGCACCAGCGACCGCTCCTTCAGCTCCGCGCCGAAGTAACGCGCGTGCGGGTCGGTGACCACCTGGCGCGGGTCGCCCCAGCCGGCCAGCGTCTCGCGGAAGAAGTCGTCCATCCGGAACAGGTCGGGCCCGGCGATCTCCATCCGGCCGTTCAGCGGCTGGCCCACCGCGACCCGGCCGACCGCGGCGGCGACGTCGTCGCCCGCGATGGGCTGGAAGAGCACCGGCGCGATCCGTACGACGTCGTCCCGCGTGGCCTCGTCGGCGATGCCCCGGACGAACTCGAAGAACTGCGTCGCGTGCACGAGCGAGTACGGGATTCCCGACTTCTGGATCAGCTGTTCCTGGGCGATCTTCGCCGCGAAGTAGCCGTTGTCCGGCATACGATCCGTGCCCACCACCGACAGGGCGACGTGGTGGCCGACCCCGGCCTCCGCCTCCGCGGCGAGCAGGTTGCGGGTGGAGGTCTCGAAGAACTTCATCACCGCGGCCGGCTCGAACGACGGCGAGTTCGACACGTCGACCACGACCTGCGTGCCCGCCATCACTTCAGCCAGTCCTTCGCCCGTGAGCGTGTTGACGCCGGTGCTCGGCGCCGCCGCCACCGCCTCGTGGCCGTGCTCGCGCAGCTTGGCCACCAGCTTCGACCCGATCAGGCCGGTTCCGCCGATCACGACGACCTTCATGACATCCCCTTTCTGCCGCCGGGGCATCCTTTGCCCTACGGACGACAGCTAAGACAGGACGCCTTTCTCACTTGTGACAGCCGCCGTTAAATTCTTCGCAAGCCGGCCGGCCAGATCCTCACCGTGGACGGCGGATTGGACCTCACCGGCTGAGCCTGGGTCAGGAGCGTCCGCCGAACTGCCAGTTGTGCACCTCGATGTCCGCGTACCGGTCGGCGGTCAGGACGGCGCGGGCCGTGGCCGCGTCCGGCGCCAGGACCAGCGCCGCCGTGCCCAGCCAGGCGGTCCCGTCGTCGGACGACAGCGGCCCGTAGGCGATCAGCGTCTCCTCGGCGGGCGGCAGGGCCAGGTCGGCGGGTTCGCCTTCCCCGAGGCCGAGCACCAGGTAGCGGTTGCCGCCCTCACGGCCGCCGGGAAAGTCCCACATCGTACGGCCCAGCGTGTTGCGCCACCGTCGCAGCAGCACGTCCCGGTAGGCACCGGCCTGGTAGTTCGGCTCGTCGAAGGCGAACGCGCGGGCGGCGGCGGGATCGGGCAGGTCGACGGCGTGCACGCTGCCGGTGGGCGTCTCGCCGTCGTCGGCCATGGTCGGGCCCCGGGCGATCAGCTCCTGCACGTACCGGTCCATGTAGCTCCAGTGCGCTTCCAGCAGTTCCTCACGCAGGGGCAGCGAGCCGGTCCGGTCACGGTGGTAGCAGAAGAACTCCATGCCGCGCAGTCTCCCACCCGCCCGGCCACCCGGGTCATCCTCGGGGCAGCCCGCTCGGCCGGGCCCGTCCAGCCGCCCCGTACAACCACACGCGCGGGCGCCCTCGTACGAGGACGCCCGCGCGCAAGTCACCCCGGCCGGGTTACTGCCCGACGTTGGCGTTGTACTTCTGGATGGCCGTCTGCAGGCCGGTCGCCGCCGTCTGCATCGCCTGCTCCGCCGACGTCTTCGGCTCCTGGCCCTCGCCCGCCGGCACGGCCTGCTCCAGGCCGACCTCGGCCGCCTTCCTGGCTTCGGGCATGATGCCGAGCAGGCAGCCCGACGTGGCCGCCGACGGCTGCTGGGAGCGCAGCTGCGTCACCGCGACCTGGAAGTTGGGGTTGTCGTTCGACTTGGCCTGCGGGTTGACCGGCACGTAGCCCGTCGCCGCGTGCCACTTCGCCTGCTGCTCGGGCGTGTTGGAGAACTTCACGAACTCCCAGGCGGCCCGCTTCTCCGCGTCACTGTGACCGGCGGCGTTGATCCACAGGGAGGCGCCGCCGATGATCGTGCCGCCGCTGGAGGAGGCGGACGGCTTGGGGAACGGCGCGGTCTTCAGCTCGAACTTGCCCTCGGCGGCCTGGGTGTAGCCACCGAGCGCGGAGGTCGACTCCAGGTGCAGGGCCACGGTCCCGGTCTTGAACGCGTTCTGGGCCTGGTCGGTGGGCCGGCCGGTGTTGGTGGCGTAGCCCTCCTTCACCAGGGTGCCCAGCCACTCGGCGAACTTGGGCCCGGCGCCGGTGCCGAAGTTGACCTTGGTGGCCAGCCCGTTCCTGCCGTTGCCGTTGTCGCAGTATTCGGCGTTGTCCTGGGCGGTCAGCTGCTCGACGAACCAGCCGTAGAGCGCGGCGTTGAAGCCGTACTGCTTGACCGTTCCGCCCTCCTTGACGGTGAGCTTCCTGGCCCACTCGCCGATCTCGTCGAGCGTCGCCGGCGGCTTGTCGGGGTCGAGCCCGGCCTTCTTCACGGCGTCGGCGTTCATGTAGAGCAGCGGCGCCGAGGAGTTGAACGGCATCGACCAGAGCTTGCCCTTGATCGTGTAGTAGCTGGCGATGTTGGGCTCGATGTTCGCGTTCTGGTCGAACTTGTCGGCCTCGATGAACTTGTACATCGGCACGACCTGCTGGGCGTCGTACATGAAGCGCGAGCCGATGTCGTAGATCTGCACCAGCGGCGGCGTGGACTCCTGCTGGACGGCCTGCTTGTACGCCACGACCATCTGGTCGTAGTCGCCCTTGAACACCGGCTTCACGGTGATCTTGGGGTTGGCCTTCTTGAAGTCGTCCACCATGGCCTTGATGGCGAGCTCGTTCTTCTCCTTCATGGAGTGCCAGAACTCGATCTCGACCGGTTCGCTGATCGCGTCGGCGCCCGGTGCGGTGGCGGCCTCGCCGCCCTCGCCGGAGCCGCCGTCGCCGCCGCAGCCCGTCAGGGTGAGTGACAGCGCGGCCACCGCGGCCAGTGCGCCGCGCGTTCGCCGGGATCGGGGTAGTGCCATGGGGGAACTCCGTTTCTGAATCACGATCATTTCACCGCGCCCGCGGTGAGCCCGCGGATGATGAAGCGCTGTCCGAAGATCACGAGAGCGAGGGTGGGGAGCAACGCGAGGGTGACTCCGGCCAGGATGAGCGTGGGGCTGGACGACTCGGCGTCGTTCAGCATGGACACGCCGATCTGCAGCGTCTTGTACCGGTCGTCGTTGCCGAGGATCAGCGGCCAGAAGTACTGGTTCCACGTGGTCATGAACACGTAGACGCCGACCGCCGCGATGGCCGGCTTCGACAGGGGGAGCAGGATGCGCCACAGGAACCGCAGGTGCCCGCAGCCGTCCATCACCGCGGCGTCGCGTACCTCGACCGGGAACTGCAGGAACGACTGCCGCAGCAGGAACGTGCCGAAGGCGTGCGCCAGGAAGGGCAGCGTCAGACCGAGGTACGTCAGCGGCCCCTTGGTCAGGCCCAGGTCCGAGATCAGCAGGTAGTTCGGCAGGATGATCGCTTCCCACGGAACCATGAGCGTCACCATGAACAGCGCGAACATCGCCGTCTTGGCCCACATCCGCAGGAACGCGAACGCGTAGGCGGCCAGGACGCTCGACAGGAGCTGGCAGATGGTGACGATGCCGGTCTGGATCGCCGAGTTGAGGTACTGCCTGCCCAGCGGGATCGTGTCGAGCGCCGAGGAGAAGTTGCCGAGGTCGATCGCCGTCGGGAGCAGCTTCGGCGGATAGCTGGACAGGTCGCCCGGCGTCATGATGCCGCCGATGAACGCGTAGTACAGCGGGAAGACCACGGGGATGGCGCACACGATGAGCACGAGATAGACGATGATCTTGCTCGTGACCGAGGAGGTGGCGGATCTGCTCATCGGTAGTGGACCTTCCTTTCCAGCACGCCGAACTGGATGCCCGTGCAGACCAGCACGATCACCAGCAGGACGATCGCCGCGGCGCTGGCCGTGCCGAAGTCGGACGAGCCGTAGCTGAAGGCCTTCTCGTAGATCCAGTAGACGAGCGTGGAGGTGGCGCCGTCGGGGCCGCCCTTGGTCAGGATGTGGATCTGCCCGAAGCTCTGCAGCGCGTGGATCGTGGAGATCACGACGAGGAAGAAGAGCTGCGGCGACAACATCGGGATGGTGATCCGGCTGTGCAGCCGCCATCCGGTGGCGCCGTCGAGCCTGGCCGCCTCCACCACCTCCGCCGGGATCGCGCCGACCCCCGCCGAGAGGACGAGGACGTTGTAGCCCAGCGTCATCCAGACCGTGGTGATCGAGATGGAGATCAGGGCAAGGTCCGGCTCGGTGAGCCAGCCGATCCGGTCCACGCCGAGGTAACTGAGCGCGCCGTTGGCCATGCCCACGGCCGGGTTGTAGATCAGCGCGAAGATCACCGACGCGGTCGCCACCGAGAAGGCGAACGGCAGCGCGAACACCGTTCTGAACATGCGCTGCCCGCTGATCCGCGACTCCAGCAGGAGCACGACCACGAGAGCGCCGGCGATCGCGGGGACCACCGTGAACAGGACGAAGAGCGCGGTCGTCCCCAGCGCCTTGAAGAATCCGGGGTCGCCGAACATGGCCGTGAAGTTGTCGAGACCGACGAACTTGTTGGCCCGGCCGATGATGTCGGTGCCCATCGTGGACAGGTAGAAGGTCCTGCCCAGCGGGTAGAAGACGAAGATCGCGAATATGATCAGCGAGGGCGCCAGATACAGCAGTGCTAACCGGCGTTCGCCCGTCGGTCCCCGTTCCCTGGTAGCGCGGGCTTCCATCGTCGTGCCGTCCTACTTTCGTTCACTGACCATTCACAAACGTGCTTGCTGGATTCTGCCTACCCAGGTCAGCTCGCGGTAGGTCTGACCAGTGACTTCACAGCGAACGTTCGCGGAACGTTATCCGCGATGACCCTCCTGACCTGGTGCGCTGCCCCCGTCCGGGGGCGGCCGGGCGGTGTTCTTGTTACTCTCGTGGATCATCGGGCCTACCGCACGTGACGACGCGGCCGCCCGGACCGCAGGGAGGCGGATGGTGGACGAAGAGCCGGCGGACAGGCTCGGCGCGCGATTCCGGGTGGAGGAGGCGTCCGTCGCCGAGGGCAGGGGCAGGGTGCTGTTCGCCCACGACGAGCAGCTCGGCCGCCCCGTCGTGCTCAAACGCACCGATTCGGTCGAGGCCCGCGCCCTGGCCACCCTCACCCACCCCCACATCGTCACCGTCCAGGATGTCCTGACCCTCGACGACGGGGCCTGGGCGGGCACGTGGCTGGTCCTCGAACGCATGCCGGACGGCAGCCTGTCGGAGCGCACGTTCTCCCCTCGGGAGGCGGCCAGGATCGGCGCGCAGATCGCCGACGCGCTGGCGGCGCTGCACCGTAAGGGGCTGGTCCACTGCGACGTGAAACCGGCCAACATCGTCATGGACGCCGCGGGCACGGCGAAGCTCACCGACTTCGACGCCGTGTGGCGGATCGGCGGCGTGGAGACGATCTCGCCCGACCGGCCGATCTCCTACACGCCCGACTACGCCGGGCCCGAACTCGTCGGCGGGCGCCCGGGCGCGGCCTCCGACGTGTTCTCTCTGGGCGCCACCGTGTACGCCCTGGTCGCCGGCCACCCCCCACGCCCCTGGGCCCACGACGACGGCTGCGATGCCAGGAACGATGGCGGTTCCGTTGACGACGCGCGCCGGGCCGACGGCCGCGGTTCTGTTGACGACGCGCGCATCGTCGGGCGGGCCGCGCACCACGGTGTCGTCGAGATGGCGGTGGACGTGGGGCCGTTACGTCCGGTGCTGGCGGCGATGCTGCGCAGCGAGCCGGAG